>CAYRVO010000230.1:1184-3138 GCA_964427565.1 uncultured Halanaerobiales bacterium
GTATCTACCCCCAATGTGGTCAAGGCCAAAAAAGGTTTAAATACATTGCAGGATCCTGAAGGATTGGCCTATATGTACAGAGAAAAGGCAGATGAGCAGTACCGTCAGGCCCGGGATGTTCAGGAGAGGCTGGAGCAAAGGGTCAAAGAAGGTCTTATATCCAATGAAGAAATAGCAGAATTGAAAGATCAGAAAAAAATGCATGAGATAGAAGGGACTGTTCAGTTGAAAAAGGGTGTAGAGACCCTGGATGAACTGCGTGCATCATATCAGAAAATGGGTTATGATACAGGTAGACTATCTCCGGAAATGCAGGAAGCAGTTACAATTGTCAGGAATGTAAAGGGGACATCAAATACTGATATTGCCAGTGTGAGGACAGAATTAAACAAACTTGGTTTTCAGGGTCTGGATGATCTCAATAAAAAGATAAGTGGTCAGCTAGAATCATTGAAGATGGCAAAGAAATATCAGAAACCCCGTATTAAAGCAGATATATCACTGAAGACTGCCGGGAAATGGGCCGGTATAGCCGGTGATATTATTTCCATCAAGGATTCCCTTGAAAAGGCAGAACAGGGCAATCATCTTCTCTTTAATTATGAAGATGATGACAGTATGCCAGAAAAGACGGCTAAAACATTGGCTGTAGCAGCACTGGAGCTGGCACCAGTACCGGTAATTGATGCGGTAGAAAGGGGCTGGCAGGTTAATGAAGAGGAAAAGAAATATCTGCAAAATATGAGTACAAGCGGACGAACTGGTACCTGGGAAACACATCCTTTGACCAGTATTGCCAGGGTTTCGACTAAAATCAGCTACAGGGTTGCCAAATCAATGACCATTGACCCTCTGTTGGCCGGAAAGACTGCAGTTGATGAGGGTTATCAGGCCCTGGGTGATATCAGCAGTAATTTCCTTGCTGATTTTGAACGGAGTGAATCAGAACGCCTGCAGGCTGAAAAACGGAAAGAATATGAAGAAAGAGCCGGAGAGTTCGGACTGGGAGTACTACTGGGTGAAAAAGAAGATGGTAGATCACTGGATAATGGTGTTAAACCGGGAGATATACTTAAATTTTATACCAGTAGAAATGAGAATTGGACAGAGGAATACCGGATTAAGTGGGAGCTGGAGATTTCACCCGGAAATTTACTGACTATCAGGGAAATAAGGGCTGATACAGTGAATTCGGAAACTTTAAACTTTAAGCTGCCTGTTCTTCAACCCGGTGACTATACTTTAAGAGTGAGGGTTTTCGACAGGAATACAAATCTGCAGGTTGATTACAGGGAACTATCTTTTACGGTTTCTGACGAGATAGATATTGGTGATATTAGAGCAGCAATAGGCGATTTTGATGGGGAACCACTGAACCCCCAGAGTGAAAATGGTAAATCATCAGGCAGTCAAGGTGAGAGTAGCTCTTTAGCGGATAATCAGGCAGAAATTGGAGATATATTGGCCTTTAAAGTAGACAGAATTGGAGACTGGAATGAACAGTATTATGTAGAATGGCTTGTAAATGGACAGCGTTATAAATATGAGAAAGCAGATAACCCCAAAATACATCTCCTGCGTTTTACTACAGATGAATTAGCTGCAGGGGATTATAAGGTGTCGATCAGAATTCTCGCTGCTGATGATAAAATTATTGCTTATCGAGAATATATGCTAAAACTTCAGGGAAGCAGTGCTGACAATAAATTAAATGACTTTGCAATCAGTGGTAGTATTAATAATTATGGTGCAGAGCCCCTGAACCGTTCAATAGAAAATGGGGAGATACTGGCTTTTGAGGCAGAGGTTAAACACCCTATCTTTGAAGAAAAAATAACCCCGCTGACCAGGTTGAAATGGCAGGTTTATGATAGTTCAGGTCGGGCACTACCCGGGCTTATAAAGGTGGAAGATGTAGTAGAAAGTGCTACCGTGAAAAATTATAGATTTCGTT
>CAYRVO010000231.1:0-3128 GCA_964427565.1 uncultured Halanaerobiales bacterium
ACAATTTTATTTTAAAAATCTATATTTTAAATCATCTATTTATTTATATTAATCCCTTCTCTTTTCCTATCTTAACAAATTTTTTCAGAGCTAAATCAATATCATCTTTACTATGAACTGCAGAAATCATTACTCTAATTCTTGCCTTGCCTCTTGCTACAGTAGGAAAACCGATAGATTGAGCAAAAACTCCTTCTTTAAAGAGACGTGCACTCATATCAGAAGCCTCTTTAGCATCACCAATCATAACTGGAGTTATTGGTGTCTTACTATTACCTACATCAAAACCGGCTTTTTTCATTTTTTCTTTAAAATAATCACCATTGTTCCATAATTTTTTGACAAAATAATCATCTTCCTGTAAAATCTCTACTGATTTTATAGTAGCTGCAATATCAGGAGGAGTAACTGCAGAACTAAATAGAAAAGGACGTGCTTTTTGTTTGAGATATTCTGTTAATGTCTTACTACCGGCAGCACAACCACCAACTGTACCCAGTGCTTTGGAGAATGTACCAACCTCTATATCAACTTCACCATGTAAATCAAAATGATCAACTATCCCCCTACCATTACTACCTAATACACCTTCACCATGAGCATCATCAACAAGAGTTAAAGCATTAAATTCTTTAGCAAGTTCTACAATACCAGGTAAATTTGCTACATCTCCATCCATACTGAATACACCATCAGTTACAATTAATTTTCTACCCGTACTTTCTTCCTCCAGTACAGTACGTAAAGATTCCATATCACCATGTTTGAAAACTTTAATATTAGCTCTGGATAAGCGGCAACCATCTATAATACTGGCATGATTTAATTCATCACTGTAGATAGTGTCTCCTTTACCAACAATTGCAGGAATAACTGCCAGATTAGTATTAAAGCCAGATTGAAATGTAAGTACAGATTCAACTTTCTTAAATTCAGCTAATTTTTCTTCCAATTCATTATGCAGTTCCATTGTACCTGCTATTGTCCTTACAGCTCCGGGCCCTACACCATATTCTTCAATTGCATTTTGGGCAGCTTTTACAATTTTTGGATGATTAGCAAAACCCAAATAATTATTTGAACTAAAATTAATTAATTCACGACCATTAATTTTTACCCAGGCACCCTGTGAACTTTCTAGTGTTCTTATTGTATTATATAAACCCTGTTCTTTTAATTTTTCAAGTTCTGATTCCATATATTCCTGAAAATCTATATTCATAAATTTAATCCCCCTTATACAATAAGGCTTATGATGTCAACCTATAGTTTCCTTCTAAACCCAATTTCACTTTGTCCTTTATCCTGGGGTTCATATCTATGGTTTCAAAATTATTTTCCCACAATTACCACTAGCCATTAAATCCATACCCTTTGCAAAATCTTCAAGAGGAAACTGGTGGGTAATAACTGGTTTAAGATCAATCCTTTCTTCTTTTATCAAACGAGAAGCTATATGCCAGGTTTGAAACATTTCTCTGCCGGTAATACCCTGCATAGTAATTCCCTTAAATATTAAATCACCTGTAAGATCTAAACTTACCTCTTCGTCTGGTAAACCAAGAAGAGCTATACTACCCCCGGCTGTTACAGATTTCAAAGCTTCTTTTAAAGCTTTATCATTACCAGACATCTCAGCAGCAAAATCTACACCTATTCCTTTAGTTATATTATATACTACTTCTATAATATCATTATCCAGTGGATTTATTACTTCATCAGCACCCATCTCCAGGGCAAGATCACGTCTATATTGATTTGGCTCACTCACTATTATTTTTGTGGCTCCAAATATTCTAGCTACTGCAATAGCCAGTAAACCTACAGGACCTGCTCCTGTTATTAATATATTTTTCCCAGCTACATTTCCGGGTTTAATAGTATCAATAGCATTACCAAGTGGTTCCTGAATAGAGGCATATTCTGGCGGTATTGAAGGATCATTTGGCCAAATATCAACTTCATCAATTACTGCATAATCAGCAAAAACTCCATCGGTATGAACACCAAAAATCTTCATATTTTTACAAATATGGCGTTTCCCTGTTTCACACTGGTAACAATATCCACAGGGAATATGAGTCTCAGCAGAAACAAAGTCACCAATCTGTACTTTCTGTACTCTATTTCCTTTTTCAACTACTTTACCTGCCACTTCATGGCCCATAATCTGTGGTATCTGAATATTATTCTGTGCCCATTTATTCCAGATATATATATGATAATCCGTTCCACAGATAGATGTACTTTCTACTTTAATTAAAACCTGCTCAGGACCATTATTCGGGATCTCTCTCTCTACTATTTCTGCTCCATATTCCGGTTTCGTTTTTACTATTGCTTTCATTTTACCTTCCATAATATTCTCCTTCCAGAGCATAAACATTTTACCAGGCATTAAATATTATATTTTTAAGTGGTTAACTATATTACCTTTTCTTATATAATTAATCATATTCTCTTAATCCTTGTTCATCTAATATTATTATTTTTTTCTTTTCAATTTTAATTAATTTATCCTTTTTAAACTTATTAATTGCTCTAGTAATAGAGGCACGTGTAGCTGCTACCATATTTGCAAGTTCGTTGTGTGTAAGAAATAAATCAATTTTTACTACGTCATTTTCTACAATACCCTGTTGCTCAGCCAATCGTAACAGTAAATTAGCAAGACGGCCTTCAATATTTTTAAAAGATAAATCTTTCATTTGATGAAGAACAATACGAAATTTTCCTGTAATTACTTTAATAATATCTAAAAGATTTTCAGATGATTTAGATATTATTTCCATGAATTGCTGTTTATCAATTTTATTTAAAGTAGTATCCTCAATAGCTTGAGTTAAAACCATATTTTGATCACATTGAAATAATGTGATTTCACCAAATATTTGACCCTTTGATAAAATTAATACAGTTTTTTCATAACCTTCCAGATCATGAAATACATGTTTTACTTTACCTTGCTTAATAAACCAAATACAATCACCATTAATTCCATCTAGATGAATTATATCATTTTTACTATAAAACTCTTCATCACCTTTATTTTTAAATAACTTTGTAAAATTATGATTCTTTATTTTATCATTCAAATTTTTTACAACCCCCCTTTTATTTTACTCCTG
>CAYRVO010000232.1:0-3088 GCA_964427565.1 uncultured Halanaerobiales bacterium
CGGAAGCTCATATTTTTTCTGCTTTTTTGTTAAAATTTCATGGTTTTCATTATAGATCAAGCTCCATTTTCTAAAATATAGATTAAGACAGAATTTTTCTGAACAAATTTTGATAAAACAGTATATATATAGTAAAATAAATACAGGTTCTAAATTATAATTTTTAAATTAATAGCAAAACATATGTTAGATCATCACATTAATTAATAGAGGTTAAACTATGAATTACAACAGGTTATTAAAAAATGAAAGAGAGGCCTGGTAAATGAGTAAAACAAAAAAGATGGTTGTTGTTATTGTTCATGACCATGATGCTCATGATTTAATGGATAATTTAACAAGTGAAGGTTTTAGAGCTACTAAAATGGCTAGCACAGGCGGCTTTTTGCGGGAAGGTAATACTACATTTATTATAGGTACTGATGAAGAACATGTTGATAATGTTTTAGATATTATAAGAGACAATTGTAAAGCACGTGAACGGACTATAGCTCCTATGTCTCCTGTAGCAAATTCCCTTGCTGGTTACTATACTTTTCCCATGGATATTCAAATTGGTGGGGCTACTGTATTTATTCTTGATGTAGAACAATTTATAAAAATGTAGGAAGTTGTGTCTGAAAGGGAGTTCAGTTATGAGTTTTAAATATATAATAGGCCATAAGTCAGCTAAAAAAATATTACAGAAACAGATAAAATCCAGTAGAGTTAGTCATGCATATTTATTTACAGGTAGAGAGGGAATAGGCAAAAAAACGCTGGCTATACAGTTTGCAAAGGCTTTATTTTGTCGGCAAATTGTTTCTGATAGTTGTGATTCCTGTATTACCTGCCGTAAGATAGAACATTATAATCACCCAGATTTAAAAAGTATTGAGATAGAAGAGGATAGCAAACAATTGAAAATAGATCAAATTCGAGAAATGCAGAGAACATTGGCTTATAAACCCTATGAAGGGGAAAGAAAAGTATATATTATTGATGATGCCGATCATATGACATCTCAGGCTGCAAATAGTCTTCTAAAAACTCTGGAAGAGCCACCTTCCTATGCAACAATAATTTTGTTGGCTGAAGATATTAACAAAATACTGCCTACAGTATTTTCACGCTGCCAGCATATTAAATTATCAGCTATTTCTAAATCTAAAATAAAGGATTTATTAATTGATAAAGGAATCAAAAAAGATAAGATTGAAATTCTTTCTAGATTAGCTAATGGTAGTCCGGGTCAGGCTTTAAGATTAAGTTCTGAAGAAGAGTTGTTTTCTCAGAGAGAAGAGGTTTTGAGCTTTCTTATCAAATTACAAAAAATAGATAGTGTAAAATTATTTGAGTTTGTAGATATAATGGTAAAATTATACAAACAGGGATTTCCCCTGTTTGATTTGCTATCAAACTGGTATCACGATATAATGATGTATAAGCAGGATAGTGAAAGTAATGATATAATAAATTATGATTATAGAAAAAATATAATAGAAGAGGTTAATTCATATAATATAAATGAGTTGATATCTATCTTGAATTTAATTAATAAATATCAGCAGTATATTGATCATAATGTAAGAAAAGATTTAGTCTTACAGGTTTTATTATTAAAGATTCGAAATAAAAGGGTGTAGATAAATATGTATACTGTAGTTGGAGTTAGTTTTAAAAAAGCGGGAAAGATATATTATTTTGATCCCGATAATATTGAGTTGGTAGAAGGAGAAAATGTTATTGTAGAAACTGCAAGGGGCATGGAATTTGGTGAGATTGTACTGGGAAAAAAAGAAGTTAGTGATGAAGAAATAGTTGCTCCCCTGAAAAAGGTTACCAGAAAAGCAACAATGAAAGATAAAGAAAAGAATGAAAAAAATAAGGAACTGGAAGAAGAAGCATTTGAAATCTGTCTGAAAAAAATTGATAATCATGGTTTACCCATGAAACTAATTGATGTCGAATATACATTTGATCATAATAAGATTCTCTTTTATTTTACTGCTGATGGACGAGTTGATTTCAGGGAACTGGTCAAGGATCTGGCTTCTGTTTTTAAAACCAGAATTGAATTGAGACAGATAGGTGTCAGAGATGAAGCCAAGATGATAGGGGGTATAGGCCCCTGTGGGCGACAGATTTGTTGTAGTAAATGTTTACGTGATTTTGAGCCAATATCAATTAAAATGGCTAAAAAACAGGATCTTTCTCTTAATCCTGCTAAAATATCAGGTCTGTGTGGTAGGTTAATGTGTTGTTTGAGGTATGAATCAGAATTATATGAAAACCTGCGAAAAAAAATGCCTGAAATAGGTGAAAAAGTACAGTTAACTATAGGTGAAGGTGAAGTTGTAGACCGTAATTTAATTAAAAAATCTGTTAAAATAGAATTTGATGGTGAATATATAGAAATGGATATAGATGAGCTTGAGGAGGAAGATGATGACTCTGAATAGGGGGAGGGTACTTTATGGATGAAGAAATATTGAGTACTCTTGCTTATTTCCAGGAAGAAATACAGGAATTATCTAATAAATTTCAAAAATTAAAAGATATAACTTATAATCTCTATAAAGAAAATAAAACCCTGCAAGAGGAAAATGAAAAACTAAAGGGACTTGTTTTTGACAATAAAAAAGAAGGGCATGCTACCTTAATTGAGCTTTATAATGAAGGATATCATATCTGTCCCTTGAGTTTTGGAGAAAAGAGGACAGGAGATTGTCTTTTTTGTTTAAAGTTTGTTGACAAAGATTATGAGGAGAATTAAGTATGGAAGAGGTACATTATTTAATCCCTGCTGAATTGAAGATAATCCAGGATAATAGATTCTTCAAATTTGGTACTGACTCAGTTTTGCTGGCCGACTTTACAGAGGTCAGTAAAGGAGAAATAGTAGTTGATTTTGGAAGTGGCAGTGGGGTTATCCCACTGCTTCTGGCTTATAAACAGGAACCTGCCCGGGTTATAGGGATTGAAATACAACCTGAACTTGTGAAATTATCTCGTCGCAGTGTAGAAATGAATAATCTTCAACAAAAGATAGATATTATTGAAGGAGATCTAAACAACAGCACTGACTACATTAAACATGGTTCTGTAG
>CAYRVO010000233.1:0-3085 GCA_964427565.1 uncultured Halanaerobiales bacterium
CACTGGGTTTATCAACATCAAAGCCTATTTCATGATGTTCCATAATCAGGCCCCGGCCCTTACAGCCAGTTAATTTCTTAACCCTCTTTTCTATTTCCTTAAGACTTAAATTTCCAATTAATAATTTTAATAATATTTTAACACCCAGTAATCTGCTCAATTTCAAGGGCTTTTTACGCCATCGAATTGCCTTTTTAAGTAACTCCATTATATCTGACAATACCTCAGGACTAATAATAACCATATTACCTCCGGTAAAAGTTCCTTCATGTAAACGGACATATGTCCTCTCCATATCTGGATATTTTGCATTACTATTTTCACGTGATACTATTGGATAATATATATCTGCATCCCATCTACTACACAAATTAATAAATTCATCTATAATATCAGCTGTAATCAAAGGTATGTCTGAAGAAATCAACAAAATATTTTTCTGTGAAGAAAGTTCATTTAATCCTCGCTGAATGTTTTGAA
This sequence comes from uncultured Halanaerobiales bacterium, assembly GCA_964427565.1. Lineage (GTDB taxonomy): Bacteria > Bacillota > Halanaerobiia > Halanaerobiales > JADQBU01 > CAYRVO01. Next base: position 481 of record CAYRVO010000233.1, read on the forward strand.
TTAATGAATCACCTACATCTACAATTAAATCTGTCTTATAATTTATATTTTCTCGTATATTCTTTTGAGGCCCAACCACAGCTGTTTTTTCTGTCATTTTAGCATTTACAACGGCTTTTATTACATATTCAACCATTGGTCTGTCATTTATTTTAATAAATGCTTCATGGGCAGCCGGGGAATATTTACTCAAATCATTTTCAACTGGGGCACCAGCCAGGATAAGTGTATCAACTTTCATAAATATCTACCTCCTGCTTCCGGTTTTATTATACCCACAATTCCTTAAAATCTTTCCTAACAGTAGAAACTGCAAATAATAGATCCTCTTTCCGTGGCCAATTATTTATTATACTATTTACCTTTTCTTTATTATCTGTAATTGCAAAAACGGCAGGTCCACTCCCCGACATTAAACAAAATTTAACCTGTTTATCTCTTAATATATTTTTTATTCTCTCTATTTCACTGCATTCATTTATTGTTACCTGTTCCAGGACATTATTCCAGCCTTCATTCCATTTTATTTTTTTATTATTTTTAATCAGATTTAATAATTTATTTGTGGGAATAAAGGGGAAATCCTTCTTTTCTTTTAATTTATCATACTCATCATAAATCTCTGCTGTATCTATTTTAACCATAGGACAAACAATTATAATTTGCTGTTTTTTAATATCCGGTAATTGTTTTATTTTTGTTCCCCTACCTGTAGCCAGTACTGTTCCCCCCTGTATACAGAATGGTACATCAGAACCAATTTCTGCTGCTAATTCTCTTAATTTTCTACTGTTTAAATTAAGTCTAAACAGCTTATTGACACCATTTATTACTGCAGCAGCATCAGTACTGCCACCGGCCAGGCCAGCAGCAATAGGTATCTTTTTGTCTATATATATATCAAGCCCACCATCTAAATTAAATCTATTTAACATTAATTCAGCTGCTTTATAAGCTAGATTATCTCTACCATCAGTAAGATGTTCGTGATTGGTATTTAAAATTATTCCCTGAGAAACTTTTTTTATTTTCACAATATCATGAAGAGAGATGGATTGCATAATCATCTCCAATTCGTGAAAACCATCCTCTCTTAATCCAGTTATTGCAAGTGATAAATTGATTTTAGCAGGTGCAGGAACTCTTATTTTTTCCATATCAATCTCCTTTGATACATTATTTTTTTATACTTTATTATATTTTATGGGCAATTCAATAATTAATGGTAAATGATCGGAACCATCTGACTTTATCGTATAACTATTTTCTGTAACACCACAATTACTAAAAAACATATCTATTCCTAATTCTGGTTTTGAGGAAGGATAAGTTTTTTCTGTTGTTAATAAATATGGTAAATTATTAAAATAAGCGGTTTCTTTATTAAAATCGCCCATCAAAATAAAAGGGGTTTTTAATGCCTTTAGATAATTATTTAACCACTCTAACTGTTTTAACCTTTCACTTTCATCTAACGATAAATGTGTGGTTAATATTTTTATTTTTTGTTTATCTGGTAACAATAAATCTGCTTCAAGTACTCCCCGGGGTTCCTTAGCAAAATTTACTGGTAAAGGATGATGTTTGACAGCAAGTACAGGAAATATAGTAAGTATTGCATTCCCATAACTTCCAATTACAGTTTTCAATGTGGGACCAAAAACATAATTCATATTCAACTCTTTTGCCAGTACATTAATTTGGTCTACAAAACCACTTCTCACCATTTTATAATCCACTTCATTTAAACCAATTATCTGTGTATTAGAGTCCTTAATTATTGATATTATTCTATTTAAATCAAGAATCCCATCATTACCTACACCATGGTGAATATTATAAGTCATAATTCTAACTGTTTTTAAATTCTCTTCCGCCTTATGTTTATATATCTGCCGAGAAGATAATAAAACTGTATCTCGCTGTTGATAGTTCACATAATAAACCAGTACACATATAAGTATTATTAATATTATCATAACAACCAATTTAGTCTTCATTACCTGGCTCCCTTTTTAATATATTATAACATCTATCATTAAAAGGAAGCAACATTTATACAACATTAACAATATTTTCTAATATTTTCTATCCTTTCCTTTATACCAGGGTGAGAAGCCTTAAATAATTTTTCATATAAATTTAACTTTATTTCAGAAAGATTATTATCTGCCAATTTTGCTAATGCAAATTGTAAATCACCTGGATCATCTATCAAATTTATAGCAAATCTATCTGCTTCTTTTTCTTGCCTCCTCCTTAATAATAAATAGAATGGTAATAAAATATAATTAATAATATTATAGAAAAAAACCAGAAAAGGTAAACCAGCTATACTGTAATATATATCATAACCCCTCCAGTCAGCAAAATAAGGCCAGATAAGACTAATAATATAGGTAGTAACCAATAAAATTAATGGTTGGTATATTATACTTTTAAATTGATCGCGATTAACATTATGACCAATTTCATGGGCCATAATTGCTGTAATCTCTCCATCTGTATAATTATCTTCTAAAGTATCAGCCAATAAAATTTTCCTGTTTTTCCCCAATCCTGTAACTGCAGCATTGGCGGAGCTTGTTTTTTTACTAAGATTTAT
>CAYRVO010000234.1:0-3067 GCA_964427565.1 uncultured Halanaerobiales bacterium
GTGGCCTGCTGTTCACTTCTCAAGGTTCATCTTGTTTACTTCACTGACTTATCTTAAATCTATTGATTCTATTTTGCGTCAGCGATTTTTATCTTATCATCTTTAGCTCTTCCTGTCAAGAATAAATATGAGAAATGTAAATTTAAAAATATTCTTAAATTGTAATATTAAAGACAACACTTCTAGAAGAACCCTTTTTTATCAAATCTAATTCTAATATAACCTAAGTTTAATAAAAATATACTCATATACTATGTTATGATCTGCAGAAACATTTTCCATCAATTTGACTCCTGCAATTTTGTTTCCGCATATTTTAATGAATCATTTTTGAGACATTTTAGATAAATTAACAACTTTTTTGAAATATTTTTGCTGAATTTGTCATTTTTATAATTATTTCCCGGGAAATAAAAAACACCGGCATATGCTTAAAGACATAATTTAAACCGGTGTATTACTTAAATAAAACCTATTTTTAATTACAGGTATTTGTACAATTTATTATAAAATTTCCTTAGTCTATTTAATATATAAGCCCACATATTTCTAAAAACCTATATTAAACTAATAATTCTTTAATTTGAGTTTTCTTTTTCTTTATTGTCTTTTTCTTCATTGCCTTCTTTTTCACTATTTTCTTCATCACTATCCTCTTCTGGCTCAAAGCTGGCCAGAGATACAACTTTATCTCCTTCACTTATATTAATTATTTTTACTCCAATTGTATTTCTACCCATTTTTGATATTTCCGAAACTCTGGTTCTAATAATGATTCCCTCTCCTGTAATAATTATTAAATCCTGATCTTTCTTTACAACCTTAATACCTACTATTTTACCATTTTTATTGGTTGTATTGATAGTAATTATACCTTTACCACCCCTCTGTTGAAGGCGATAACGGTCTAATGATGTTCGTTTACCATAACCTTTTTCAGTTATTACAAGTAAATCTTCACCTTCACTATCAACACCCATACCAACAATATAATCATCTTCTTCCAGATTAATAGCTTTAACACCTATAGCTGTTCTACCTACAGACCTTACTTCCTGTTCACTAAAATGAATTGATTTTCCTTCATGGGTAACAATAATTATATTTTGTTTATTATCTGTATATTTAACATCAATAAGCTCATCATCTTCTCGTAGAGTTAAACCAATTAAACCAGTATAATTAGATGCATATTCTATTAAAGGTGTCTTTTTAATTAATCCATTTTTTGTAACCATAATCAAATTGCGGTCTTCATCAAATTCTCTAATAGGAATAATTGTAGTAATTTTTTCTTCTGCATCAAGATCAAGCAAGTTTATTATTGGTGTTCCTCTTGCCTGACGGCTTGCTTCAGGTATTTGATAAACTTTTAATCTATATACCCGTCCTTTATTGGTAAAGAAAAGGAAATAATGATGAGTTGAGGTTGTAAATATATCTTTAACAAAATCTTCTTCCTTGGTATTTATACCTATTATTCCCTTACCACCACGGCGCTGACTGCGATAATAATTTAAAGGCATTCTTTTAATATATCCCTGATTTGTAAGAGCAATTACTACCTGTTTTTCTTCAATTAAATCTTCCATATCTAAATCTGTTTCCTGATCCAGTATCTCTGTTCTCCTCTTATCACTATATTTTTCTTTAAGGTCAGTCAGTTCCTCTTTAATGATTGTAAGAAGTTTATCCTCATCAGCCAGAATAGATTTTAAATATTTAATTTTCTCTTTTAATTTTTTATATTCATCTTCAATTTTATCTCTTTCCAGTCCGGTTAAACTCTGTAATCTCATTCTCAGTATTGCATTGGCCTGTTTTTCGGTCAAATTATAATTTTCTATTAATCCCTGTTTAGCAGTTTTTACATTTGGAGCCTGTTTAATTAACTTAACAATCTCATCAATATTAGCCAGTGCAATTCTGTAGCCTTCAAGTATATGAGCCCTATTTTCTGCTTTTTGAAGTTTATATTTTGTTCTTCTTGTTACCACATTTTTTTGATGTTGTAAATAATGTTTAAGAATTTCTTTGAGATTTAAAATTCTCGGTTTATCATCAACCAGAGCCAGCATAATTATACTGAAAGTCACCTGTAACCGTGTATGCTTAAAAAGCTGGTTTAAAATAACTCTGGGTGTTATATTTCTCTTTAAATCGATAACTACTCTCAAACCATCTCTATCCGATTCATCCCGTAGATCAGTAATTCCTTCTATTACACCATCTTTAACAAGATTAGCAATTTTTTCGATCATCCGTGATTTATTAACCTGATAGGGGATTTCATCTACAATAATTCTTGCTTTTCCATTATCAGGGTCTTCAATTCTTGTCTTAGCCCTGACAGTTATTTTTCCCCGGCCACTTTTATAGGATTTATAGATACTTCCTTTTCCCATAATATAGCCACCTGTAGAAAAATCAGGCCCTTCAATTATATTCATAAGCTCTTTAATAGATATTTCTGGATCATCAATTAAATTAATAACACCATCTATAACTTCTCCCAGATTATGAGGAGGTATACTTGTTGACATGCCAACAGCAATCCCTGAACTACCATTAACCAGTAAATTTGGGATTCTTGCCGGTAAAACATCAGGTTCTTTCAGAGAATCATCAAAATTGGGAATAAAATCAACAGTATCTTTATTAATATCACGTAATAATTCAGTAGTAATCTTAGACATCCTTGCCTCAGTATACCGCATGGCTGCCGCTGAATCTCCATCAATAGAACCAAAATTACCATGTCCATCAATCAGTGGATAACGATAAGAAAAATCCTGAGCCATTCTTACCATAGTGTCATATACTGCTGTGTCACCATGGGGATGATATTTCCCCAGTACTTCTCCAACAATACGGGCAGATTTTTTATGTGATTTGTTAGGTGTCATACCCAGATCATGAAGAGCATATAAGATTCTTCTATGAACAGGTTTTAAACCATCTCTGACATCGGGAAGTGCTCTCCCAACAATTACACTCATAGCATAATCCAGATAGGCACCCTTCATTTCATCATCAATATCTACCTGTATAACATTTTCACCTCTTT
>CAYRVO010000235.1:0-3057 GCA_964427565.1 uncultured Halanaerobiales bacterium
ACATTAATACTGTTGCCTATGGGGGTTATGATCCCGTAAATACCGTACTTCATTATGACCCGAGTGATTGTGGATATATAGATGATTATATCCAGATACTGCCCTTACTTCTGGAATATGGTGGAGATGTTAATCGTATGGGTGAAGATGGAACTCCTCTCTATTATATAACCGATGCAGCCAGTTCTATTTATGGTATAAGCGGATATAATCCTGCTATAATAAAAGAAAAGCAGCAGCAGGTTATTAAAGCAGTTAAGCTTTTATTAGAATATGGTGCAGATGTAAATTTGAAAAAAGATAACAGACACTCACCACTCTGGTATGCTGCCGATGAATTTAATCCCCGGTTACTTAGAATCCTGATTGAGGCAGGTGCTGTTTATGAACAGGGTTTACTGGAGTGGATTGCAGAAAATAAATTACACGGAGCTGAAGCAGCTGCCGGTTCATATAGTTATGACCCTCATTTTAATCAGGCTGAGTTTGATAAAACGAAATATTTTGTCCTTGATCAGTTTGCTGAGGTAGAGCAGATATTGCGAGAATTAAAAAATAAATAAGTTGACAGGGGATAATGAAGTAAGTACTAATCTGAATAGAGAATCAATCGAAACAAAAGGAGTTGTTTAAAAACATGGGAAAGAGTAAAAGTTTTAAAAATATTATTATTCAGGGAATAATTGTTATTTCGCTGCTGTTATTATTTTTTTCGATAAATGCAGTAGCCGAAGAATTAAGTGATTGGGATCTACATGTTAATTTTATAAATGCTATTAGAAACAGAGAAGGTGTAGATGTTATTAAAAGTTACCTTGATCAGGGAGCTGACCCCAATTTAGTTGATGGAGGACGGGGATATTCATTGAGAGAGGCAGCGTTGGTAAATAGTGAAAAAGAGGTAGTTAAGTTATTGTTGGACTAAGGCGCAAAACCAAATTACAGTGATTTAGGAAGGTTTATTATTTACGGCTGTAATTTAGATATTATACGCATGCTGCTGGATCAAGATGTAGATGTAAATAAAAAAATTTCTTCTACTACTATCGTTGGTCCGATGACTCTTTTTGATGAGGATTCTATAGCAAGAGAGGCTGGAAAAAACAATCTTCAGGAAGATCTGGCCAGAACTTTACTGGACTCAAACTATAAAACGCCACTACAGATAGCTATTGAGGCCAATAGAAAAAAATTGGCTGAATTGCTTCTTAATTATGGAGCTGCTTCGACGGAGGTATTCAGTGAATATAGTAAAGATTCTTTTATATTTATCTCAAACGATTTTAGAAAATTATTTGTTGTAAAAAAAGAATCAACAGAAGCATCTTACTGGGATATAGAAGGAAAAGAGGATCCTGTTTTAATCTGGGAGAAAAATGTTCTTCCTTCTTATTCTCCAGAAAAAGCATATATTCAGGGAAATGCTCTTCATCTTGAAAACAAAAACACACTTCAAAATATAAGCACAGGGAATGTTTATACTCATAGTTATCATGCAAGAATTGAAGAGAATGCTGTTTATATTAATACGATGGGATTTCCCGATTTTGTAAATAAGATAAAATTACCTGATTTATTTGCAAGTGGAAAATGGGATCCAGTTATTGAAATAAGCAATGACAACAGTAAAATAGCAGTATTTATGAGATATGATGGTTTTGAGCAGGAATATAAGAACAAAAATTATTTTTATCTTTATGATATTAATAGTGGTAAAAAAATAGATGAGCTCAAAGTCTTTGGTGATTCTGATAGTATTACTAACGACCCTCATATGATGAGTAGTTTTAGTTTTGACGACAGATATATTACTATACAGCATTCTAAAAATTCAGCTCTTCATGCAAATATCTATTCTGTTGAAAAAGGGAGATATGTATTTAAAGATAAAATTATCTATGGCAGTGATAATGGTTTTAAACTTTATTATTTTCTTAAAGAAAAAGACCTGCTCGGGATAAGAAATATAGACAAAAAATATATAGAGATTGTTGATCTTACTAAGGGTATTAATGGGGAGGTAATTAAATCTTTTAATTACTATAATATTGATGGGAAACCCCGGATGGTGACTGATTTTTTGGGCAGTACCTATGGTGAAACTAGTTTTAATGAACTTATAGCTGTAGGTGACAAACTGGAAAAATACAAAACACATCAAATTGAAGATGAGGAAATTAAAAAAATTGCTTATAATAAAGAAAAAGAAGAATGGGTAATAGTTGGTCAGAATAAGGTTCACCGCATTTCAAGTAATGCCAGTATTGCTAGGGATAGTATTGAGCAGTATGAAGAGGGACTGGAACTTTTGGAAATTGGTTTTGTAGAAGGTGTTGATAAGGTTAAGGGAGCGCTTACTAAAGGCATGTTTACCGGTTTAGCGCAGAATTCCGGATGTTTTCTCAACCCTGATTATGACCTCTCACTTAAAGAACGGGCAGAACTGGTGCTTGCTGAATATAATTGTTTAATGGCCGGTGAGAGTAGAGCTTTAATTGGTATTAATTATCAACCGGTTACGTCTACATCGCATATTGGATATAAAATTATATCGATAAATAAATTTAGTGATTTGAATAAATATCCTAATATTAAAGAAGAAGAGATTATCACTGCTATAAATGGTAAGGGAGTAATCCCCGGCAAATTACCGGGTGAGTTTTATAGTGGAGTTAAACCGGGAGAGACGATAACTTTAACTATCAATCAGGATGGTATTAATAAAGATTATGAAATAAAACTGGCCGGTGATATGATTGATAACTATGATCTGTTGTATGCCCACAGGAAGCTCTTTGAATACGGTCTGCTGGCAGCCCGGGCCGGTTATCCTCAGTTTACCCTACAGGCCGCTGAGCAGATAAGGAACTTCGAATTAATATATTCCGATGATTTGCTCTGGGATAAGGTTGATAAGCATATTATTCTGCTGGAGGCTTTGGGAATTGCCGCCCGGGACGGTAGTGAGGCAGGATTTAAACATATGCTGGAAAATGACGGGATTTTAAATGATGACGATAATAAGAATTATATACTTAATACTTATCTTAATGACTA
>CAYRVO010000236.1:0-1770 GCA_964427565.1 uncultured Halanaerobiales bacterium
TGGACATATCCTCCTTATGAAGCAGAGATCCATGATAATAAAATTTATGGTAGAGGAACTATAGATGATAAAGGTCCGGCTGTAGCTGCCCTTTATGCCCTGAAAGCAGTCAAAGATAGGGGATTAAAATTAAATAAAAGAATCAGGTTAATACTGGGAACAAATGAAGAAACTGGTTGTAAAGGACTTAAACATTATCTTAATAGAGAAGAAGAACCTGCTTTTTCTTTTAGCCCAGATGCAAATTTCCCAGTAATACATGCTGAAAAGGGTATAATTATATTTGATCTACAAACAAAATTTAGCGAACAGAGAGTATATGATATAGAATCAATTAAGGGAGGTAATGCTCCCAATATGGTTCCTGATTACTGTCAGGCTGTTATAAATTTAGATAATAATCAGCAACTCGAAAAAGATATTAAAGAAAATTTAGCAAAATGTAGTTTTGATATAAAATTAGAGAAGAATGATAACAAAGAGTTAATTATTAAATCTTATGGTAAGTCAGCTCATGGTAGTACACCTGAAAAAGGACAAAATGCTATATCACAATTAATGGTTTTTTTAAATGAATTATCATTAGTAGATAATGAGATAACTAAATTTATAGATACATATAATAAAAAAATTAATATGGAATATAATGGAGAATCAATAGGTTGTTATCTATGTGATGATGTATCAGGTAAATTAATATTTAATGTGGGAATGATAAATGTTGATAAAGAAAATGCAGAAATAACAATAAATATTCGCTATCCTGTTAAAAACACAAAAAAAGAAGTAATAAAAAGTATTAAAAAGAATATAAAAGATAGCATTCTTGAACTAGAAGAAGCTCAACATATGGAACCTCTATTTGTACCTAAAGATGATAAATATATAAAAAAATTGATGTCGGTTTATAGATCAATAACCGGTGATGATAGTGAACCTATTGCTATTGGTGGGGGAACATATGCTCGCAGGGTTAAAAAAGGAGTTGCCTTTGGTTGTGTCTTTCCCGGTCAACCGAAACTGGCACATCAAAAAGATGAGTATATAGATATTGATAGTCTTATAAAAAGTACAAAAATATATGCTGTTGCAATTAAAGAATTAGCAACATAAATACGAAATATAACAGGAGGGTATATATATGAAGATTTTTAAAGAAATAGAATTTAATTTTGATAAAGAGGAATTTAAAGAAGAAATAAAAATTGGTGATAATAAAAAACTATTAAAAAATCTAGAAAATATGTTAACAGAAGTTATGCCCATAATAAATCCGAAAGCAGTATATGAAGTTTCTTATATTCAGAAAAGAGATTATGAAAAAATTGAAATAGATGAAGTAGAATTTAAAAGTAAGATGTTAAGTAAAAACCTGGCTGAAATTGATAGGGTATTTCCCTATATTGTAACCTGTGGAACAGAACTTGATAAATACATGGAAGATGTAACAGATTTTCTGGAAAAATTCTGGCTTGATAAATTAAAGGAAGAAGCGATGCGCTGTGCCCAGGAATATTTAAAACAACATATAAAGGAAGAATATAAAATAGAGCAGATGGCTTCTATGAACCCTGGTTCAGGCGATATAGATCTATGGCCTATAGAAGAACAGGAAAAATTATTTTCTATATTTGGTGATACAGAAGAGATAATAGGAGTAAGGCTTACAGAGAGTTTTCTCATGTTACCCAATAAATCACTTTCAGGAATATATTTTCCCGCAGATATAAAATATGTCAATTGTCAATACTGTCAAAGAGAAAATTGTCC
>CAYRVO010000236.1:1870-3047 GCA_964427565.1 uncultured Halanaerobiales bacterium
GTAGATCACGGGGCAATTGGTTATACTTTTCCCGGGGAAGAATTAAATCAAATTATAATAGAATGGATAAAAAATCATTATAACTGGGAAATTAAAAAAGAATGGATAGTATATACATCCGGGGTAGTCCCATCTATAAACCTGGCCATTCAGACATTTAACAACCCAGGTGATGAGGTTATTTTACAATCACCCGTATACTATCCATTTTATACAGCAATCCGTAATCGAGGTAGCCATATAGTAAATAACCAGTTGAAATGGAATGGGAAAAATTATGTAATGGATTATGAAAATCTAAAAAACATTTTTAAGAGAAAGAACAATAAACAGAAAGGTTCTGCCCGGGTTAAATTAATGATATTGTGTAGTCCTCATAATCCTGTGGGTAGGGTATGGGGTAAAGAGGAATTGCAAAAGCTGGGTGAAATATGTATTAATAATAATATATTAGTTGTTTCTGATGAGATACATGCCGATTTCACTTTTTTTAATAACCGGCATACTGTTTTTGCTTCACTGACAGAAGAATTAGCAGCTAATTCGATAACTCTTTTTTCACCCAGTAAAACATTTAATATTGCAGGTCTAAATGGCTCAATAGCAATAATACCGAATAAAAAAATAAGAAAAGAGTTTAATGATAACAGTCAGGGTATTATGGGTTCAGCAAATACATTAAGTCTGACAGCAATGGAAGCTGCTTATAGTGATGGAGAAGATTGGATGCAAGCTCAGCTTAAATACCTGGAAGATAATTTAAGTTATGCTAATGATTTTATTAATAATAAGATAGCAAAAGTAAAGACCTATAAACCAGAAGGTACATATCTGATGTGGATGGATTTTAAAGACCTGGGTTTAAAGAGTAAAGATTTGAATAAATTTTTGATAAACAAAGCCAGGATAGCACTTGATGCAGGTACATGGTTTGGTTCAGGAGGAGAAGGATATATGAGATTAAATGTTGCCTGTCCACATAAATTATTAGAACAGGGACTAAATAGGATAAAAGCAGCAATTACAGAAGAAATGAGTGAAAATAGTGGGTAATAAAAGAGTAATAGTTATTGGTGGAGGACCGGCAGGTATGATGGCAGCCGGGACAGCAGCCAAAAACGGTAAGGAAGTATATTTATTGGAGAAGAATCATAAGTTGGGGAAGAAATTATATTTA
>CAYRVO010000237.1:0-3034 GCA_964427565.1 uncultured Halanaerobiales bacterium
CTCTTTTCCTTGAGGTTTTTGAACACTAGCAACTGCTAATTGCTTAAGTCCGATATCAATACCCATTATATTAGAGTTATTACTTTTTTTATTTTCTATATTAACAGTTACAGAAAAAAACCAATTATTGTTTTTATAGAAAAGGCTAGCTTTACCTAATTTACAATTATTTTTAATATGTTGTTGCAATTTCTTAAATCTTTCAGTTTGTTTAACAGGAAAAGCAAACCTTTGACACCTGGTAGTATAAAGTGGAATAGAAATTATATGACCGTCAATTTTGTAGTTTTGATTATTATAACAAATAGGTTGATTCTTTTTAAAAGTGATATTTTCTTTGTCTGAATCAGACTTTTTGAATTTCTTGTATAGTGCTTTTACTTCTCTAATATTTTGATTTTTAACTGCAGAAGGTAGGTTTATTTCTTTAAAATCAGAAGAACTCAATTTAGTTTCCCCTGCTTTAAGTTTTTTAGCAATGGATTGACGATTTTTAACAACTTCTTCAATATTTTTATGAAACACATTTTGTTTTCTTTTAGTAGGTTTCAATAGTTCTAAGACATAGGTTATTTGCATACTAATCACCTTGTGTTTAACGTGGAGATATTGAGAAACAAGAATTAATATTTTACAAATATAGTATATCATAAGATATGTATAACTGCAAACATTTGTACTATTCGTAGTTTTTTTAGGGTATTATAAAAGAAAAATAACGCCGATTCATCCCCGGCGATTACATCAGCGAGGCTTTCTCGCTGAACTTCGGTAATAAATCCCACTATTTTATATTTTAAAAAGCCAGAACAGATAATCCGTTCTGGCCATTAACTCAATATCTATTTGTTTGCTTATTACATTTATTGTTCAGGTCTCATAGTCGGGAATAATATTACATCCCTGATAGAACTTGAATCAGTAAGCAACATTACTAAACGGTCAATACCTATTCCTAATCCCCCTGTAGGTGGCATTCCATATTCCAGAGCCCGGACAAAATCTTCATCCATCATCTGGGCCTCATCATCACCCTTTTCTCTTTTTTCAACCTGTTTTTTAAATCTCTTTTTCTGTTCCAGGGGATTATTTAACTCACTAAAAGCATTAGCAATTTCCCAGGAATAAACAAAACCTTCAAAACGATAGGTTAAACGGGGATCATCTTCTTTCTTTTTAGCCAATGGAGATACATCTATAGGATAATCCATAATAAATGTAGGTTGAATTAATTCTTCTTCAACTCTCTCTTCAAAAACTTCATTTAATACTTCACCCCAGGAGAGATCATCTTCAAACTTTAATCCAATTCCCGCTGCTGCTTCTCTGGCATCTTCAGCAGTATTAAGCTCATTAAAATCAAGACCTGTATGTTCTTTAACAGCTTCAATCATAGTAATCCTTGTCCATGGTTTACTTAAGTTTATCTCCTGATCCTGATAAGTGATTTGTGTAGTTCCCAGTACTTCGCTAGCTGAACTGACAACTAAATCTTCTGTAATATCCATCATATCATGATAATCTGCCTGTGCCTGGTATAATTCCATAGTAGTAAATTCCGGATTATGTTTATAGGACATACCTTCATTGCGGAAGTTACGATTTATCTCAAAAACTTTTTCAAAACCACCAACTATCAATTTTTTCAAATACAATTCAGGTGCTATTCGTAGATAAAGGTCCATATCAAGTGTATTATGATGAGTTATAAAAGGTCTGGCTGTAGCTCCGCCCGCAATGGGATGCATCATCGGGGTTTCGACTTCCAGAAAACCCTTTTCTTCCAGATAATCCCGAAAATAGCGAATGATCTTACTTCTGGTAACAAAAGTATCTTTAACTTCTGGATTCATAATCAAATCTAAATACCGCTGGCGATATCTTTTTTCTTTATCCTTAAGACCATGAAATTTTTCCGGTAAAGGACGCAAAGATTTTGTTAATAATTCATATTCTTTTGCCTTCACGGAAATTTGGCCCCTATTTGTTTTAAATACTTCACCTTTCAGACCGACGATATCTCCTATATCCAGATCTTTAAAAAGTTCATATTCTTCTTCACCTATTTCATCTACCCGAATATAAATCTGAATTTGACCAGTCATATCCATAATATCTGCAAAACTCGCCTTACCATGAGTTCGCAGAGCCATCAATCTACCGGCAATAGCTACATCTTCACCTTCAAGTTCTTCATAATTATTTTCTATCTCCTCTGCATGGTGAGTTGTCTCATATTTAGGAGCAAAATTTTTTATTCCTTCTTCTTTATTATGTTCAAAATTCTCCCTTTTTTGCAGCATTAGTTTGTTTAGATCTTCCGAATATTCCTCATTCATTTTATCCCTCTATTCTTTATTGTTTTTTGACTTTTTAATTGCCAGAACTTCATAATTTGCTATGCCAGATGGTATTTCTACTTTAACTAGATCACCTATTGTATGACCAATTATACTTTTACCAATAGGTGATTCGTTTGATATCTTGTTATTTAAGGGGTCAGATTCAGCAGAACCCACAATTGTATAAGTATATTCTTTAGCAGTTTCTTTTTCTTTTAACCTTACAGTCGTACCTATATTTACTGTCTTATCATTTATCTCATCATCCTTAACCACCCGGGCATTACGTAGCATATTTTCTATTTCTTTGATTCTTCCTTCTATAAATGCCTGTTCATTTTTAGCATCATCATATTCTGAGTTTTCACTAATATCTCCAAATTCCCGGGCAACTTTGATTCTCTTAGCTACTTCTCGTCTTTTTACATTTACGAGATGATCCAATTCCTCCTCCAATTTCTCAAAACCCTTTTCAGTTAACAAAACTTCTTCGGACATAAATAATTTCCCCTTTTATAAATTTATTAATCATAAATAAAAGCCAAGATATAATTACTTCTTGACAAATTAACTTATTTGAATTACTAATAATTATAATTTAATAGTTAATAATTGTCAAGAAAAAGAAGATTAGATATTCTTAATTTTTTTAATTCGTTCACTGGAAATCGGCTTTTCAAAACTCCTTAATC
>CAYRVO010000238.1:0-3033 GCA_964427565.1 uncultured Halanaerobiales bacterium
AGGTGAAAAACCGGGGAGTAAAATATACGTTACTGATAGTAAAAATAATTTAGTTGGTTATCTCCCTCATGCTCAGTTAAAACGTCAGGGTAATGTAGAATCATTTATGCAACCAATCAAAACAAAGATAGCTAATTATACTCGTTTGAGTGAGGCATTATCTGAAATGCTAAGTGTTGGTGAAAGTTCAGTTTCTGTAGTAAATGATGATAACAAATTTAAAGGTATAATATCTCTGCAAGATATACTGGATACTGCTAAAAGTGAAAGTGAAATATCTGCTTAAAAAAAGGGGGGTAAAATAATAATGGGTTTTGTAACATTCTTGTTAGAACGCTATCAGATGGTAGGACGTTTATTGATTGAGCATATCTGGATTGTATTATTTGCTATTATTATTGCGATGATAGTTGGAGTTATTCTGGGTTTGATAGCTGCTTATTATCCGATACTGGCAAATATAATACTTCCCTTTACACAGATAACGATGACGGTTCCCAGTATAAGCCTTATGGGAATACTCATTCCCCTGGTTGGCATTGGTTTAATAAATGCTATTATCTGCCTGGTTGTCTATTCATTATTATCTATAGTCCGTAATACTTATACAGGAATTAAAGAAATACCCGAAGAATATATTCAAGCTGCCCGGGGAATGGGAATGACCAGGAAGTGGATACTCTTCAAAATTAAATTACCACTCGCTTTGCCTGTTATTATTGCTGGCATCAGGACCTCAATAGTTATGATTATAGGTATAGGTGCTATTATGTCCTATATTGGTGTCGGAGGTCTGGGCGATTTGATTTTTCGAGGCATTGCCCGTACAAGACCAGATATGATATTAACAGGGGCAATATTTGTCAGTATTTTATCGATAGGAACTGATTATTTCTTTGGTAAGTTGGAAACTTATTTTGTGCAAAAGAGTTCTTAACTTCTTTAAGGTGGAGGTGGTGTATATAAATGCAGTTAAAAGAAGATTATAATATATATTATCCAATTATTCTTGTAATACTTGGTATTATAACAGCTGTGTATTTTGTTAATAATCCCGGAGGAACAATGGCAGCACGTTTGTTGAATTATAAAGAAGTTATACGTACTTTAAGGCAGCATATTACACTTGTTATTATATCCATGGTTGGTGCTATCCTGTTTTCAGTTCCTATGGGTATTATTGTAACAAGGCCTAAATTTAAATCAATAGCACCAGTAGTAGATAATCTAACCAATATTGCTCAGACGGTTCCCAGTCTGGCTGTTTTAGCTTTGGTTTATACTGTTTTAGGTCTGGGATTTAAAACGGGTTTATTTGCTCTTTGGTTATATAGTTTACTTCCCATTTTACGTAATACTTCAGCAGGTATTCAGGCTATTCCTGATGAAATAATAGAGGCTGCTGAAGGTATGGGTATGAATCATACTCATATAATTTTTAAGATTGAGTTACCACTTGCTTTACCGGTAATTATGGCTGGTATTAGGGTTTCAGCAGTTGTATGTACAGGTGCTGCTGCCCTGGCCACTTTTATTGGTGCCGGTGGTCTTGGTGACCTTGTTGTGACTGGTCTGGCATTATCCAGGAATACTATATTATTGGCAGGTGGAATTTTAACTGCTCTCTTTGGTATGTTTATAGATAGTATATTTGGTATCTTAGAGGCCTATCTTGTGTCCCGAAGAAACTTTGACATTGGATAATATTTAACAAAAGGGGGGGTCAGTTAACTAATAATTTAATAAATTTTTTCTAAAAAGTTATTTACTAAAATTTTCAAGGGGGTTAAATTAATATGAAGAGGAAGGTTTTTGTCTGTTTTCTGGCAGTTTTAATGATTTTTGTTGCTTGCTTAAGTGCTGGTGCTGCTGATAAGAAAGTAAAAGTTGGTTCCAAGCAGTTTACTGAACAGCTAATTATTGGTCAGATTACCGTACAGTTACTTGAAGATAGAGGTTTTGATGTTATTGATAAAACCGGTCTGGGAGGAACTTCAGTCTGTCGTAAAGCTTTGGAATCAGGCGAAATTGATATGTACTGGGAATATACAGGAACAGGATGGATGACACATCTTGGCCATGATAAACCCTTAACAGATTCTCAGGAATGTTATCAAAAAGTAAAAGCAGCAGACAAAAAGAATGGTTTAATATGGCTTGATTATGGTGAAGTAAATACTACTTATACATTAATGATGAGACAAGAAGATGCTAAAAAATTGGGTATTAAAACAATCAGTGATTTAGCTGAAGCAATAAATTCTGGAGTAGAAGCCCCCACGGGTGATAAATGGGTTTTTGCAACTGATCATGAATATTCTATTAGACAGGATGGACTTGTTGGTTTAGAAGAACTTTATGGTTTTCAATTTGAAGATGTAAAAATTATGCAGGTGGGTATTACCTATGGAGCCTTAAAAGAAGGTAAAGTACCTGTGGCAATGGGATTTGCAACCGATGGTCGTGTAGAAGGATTTAATCTGGTAAATCTAATTGATGATAAACACTTCCATCCTGTATATAATGCAGCACCTTGCTTGACTGAAGAAATTTATAATAAATATCCTGAGTTAGAAGAAGTATTTGCCACTGTGATACCGTATATGGATAATGAAAATATGACCAAGTTAAATGCAATGGTAGATTTAGAAGGGAAAACACCGGAAGAAGCAGCACGAAAATTCTTATCAGAAAAGGGATTGATTGCAGAGTAAAATATAGTTAACAGCAGGAAAATTAGGCTCCTATTTTTTCAGTTGATAGGGGCCTGATTTAAATTTCAAAGGTCAAATATGAAATTTTCAAGAAAAGATAAAAGGGGGTTTTAATTTATATGAACAAAAAAGTTTTTGTCTGTTTTATGGTTGTTGTAATGGTTTTTATGGCCTGTATGGGAGTCGTTGCCGCTAAAAAGAAAATTACAGTTGGTTCCAAACAATTTACTACCCAGCTGGTTGTTGGACAGATTGCTGTACAGTTACTTGAAGATAGAGGTTTTGATGTTACTGATGAAACAGGTCTGGGAGGATCTTC
>CAYRVO010000239.1:0-3012 GCA_964427565.1 uncultured Halanaerobiales bacterium
GTAGCTGCTATTAAGCGTTCAATATAATTAATTTATCTGGAGAGGAACAAAAATGATTTCTACAATATTCTTTATATCAAGCGGTTTATTTTTAGGCTGGTCTCTGGGAGCCAACGATGCAGCAAATTTATTTGGAACTGCAGTTGGCACTAAAATGGTAAAATTTAGGACAGCCGCAGTTATTATAAGTATATTTGTGATTGTTGGGGCTGTTATAAGTGGGGCTGGTGCTACAAATACTTTAGGTGCTTTGGGGACTGTAAATGCTATGGCTGGGGCATTTATAGTAGCACTGGCTGCAGGAATATCTGTTTTCTGGATGACTAAATGGGGTTTGCCTGTTTCAACTTCTCAGGCTATTGTAGGGGCAATAATCGGATGGAATATTTATGCTGGCTACAGAACAGATCCAGAAATATTATCTAAAATTATAAGTACATGGCTTTTTTGTCCATTACTCTCTGCCCTATTTGCAATTATATTTTTTAAAATAATAAAATTTATTATAGATAATTATAAGATACATCTTTTGAGACTTGATCAGTATATACGGCTTGGATTGATTATAGCAGGGGCCTTTGGTGCCTATAGTTTAGGTGCAAATAATATTGCCAATGTTATGGGGGTATTTACCGGTTCTTTTTCAATTGGTAGAATTGATATAGGGGGGATTATCTCTATAAACAGTACTCAACTGTTGTTTCTATTGGGTGGTATTGCCATTTCAACTGGTGTTATAACTTATTCAAAAAAGGTTATGAGTACTGTGGGGAAAAAGATTTTCAAAATATCACCTGTAGCAGCTTTTATTGTTGTTTTATCGAGTTCAACCGTTTTATTTCTTTTTGCTTCAGCTGCTTTAAAAACCTGGCTTGAAAGTCATGGTTTACCATCATTTCCCCTTGTGCCTGTTTCCAGTTCTCAGGCGGTCGTCGGGGCAGTAACAGGTATAGGTATAGCAAAAGGTGGTAGGAATATACATTTTAAAACATTGGGTAATATAATATTAGGCTGGGTATTAACTCCAGTTACTTCAGCGATTATTTCTTATATATCTCTATTTTTCATGCAGAATGTATTTATGCAGACTGTATATTTTTAAATGTTAGAGGAATTTAATAAAATAGATACTGTAAGTATATTTAGGAAAATTGGGATACTAATCTTGAAAAGTTTAATACAGTAAAAGGAGGTATATAAGAATGAAAAATAAATATATTCTTGCTTTAGATCAGGGTACTACCAGTACAAGAGCCCTAATAATAAACCGGCAGGGGCGGATAATTAGTAAAGAACAGGAGCAATTAAGCCCAATTTATCCACAATCCGGCTGGGTTGAACATGATCCAGAAGATATATGGAAAACTGCCCAAAATGTTATTTCAGGGGCGATTACTAAAGCCAATCTTTCTGCAGAAAATATTGCAGCAATTGGAATTACAAATCAGAGAGAAACAACAGTAGTATGGGATAAATATTCTGGAAAACCTGTTTATAATGCTATAGTATGGCAGTGTAGAAGGACAGCATCTATATGTGACAAATTAAAGAAAAATAATTTAGAAAATATATTCAGGGAAAAAACTGGTTTACTGCTAGACCCCTATTTTTCCGGAACAAAAATAAAATGGATTTTAGATAATGTTGAAGGTGTACGTAAAAAGGCTGAGAACAGTGACTTACTATTTGGTACAATTGATTCCTGGTTAATATGGAAACTAACAGACGGTAAAACCCATGTTACTGATTATACGAATGCCTCACGCACATTGTTATTTAATATACACACACTTGAATGGGATAAAGATTTAATGGAGATACTTGAAATACCTGCCAGTATGCTTCCCAGGGTATGTAACAGCAGTGAAAAATATACTATGACTGATAAAAATATTTTTTTGGATAGAGAGATACCTATTTCTGGTATTGCCGGGGACCAGCAGGCTGCCACATTTGCCCAGGGATGTTACAGAAAAGGTATGGCTAAAACCACCTATGGTACAGGAGCCTTTATGCTAATGAATACCGGCTCAGAAGCTGTTGAATCAGAAAATGGTTTATTAACTACCATTGCCTGGGGTATTGAGGATAAAGTAACATATGCGCTTGAAGGTAGTATATTTAATGCAGGGGCTACAATACAGTGGCTGAAAGAAGGACTTACTCTGATAGATGATGAAGCTGATTCAGAGTATTTTGCTAAAAAAGTTGATAACACTGATGGTGTGTATTTAGTGCCAGCTTTTACAGGTATTGGTGCTCCCTACTGGGAGCCGGAAGCAAGGGGTACACTGGTGGGCCTGACAAGGCGTAGTAATAAAAATCATATAATTAGAGCTGCTCTGGAATCACTTGTTTATCAGAGTAAAGATCTTATTAAAGCTATGTGTGAAGATTCGGGGTTTGATTTAAAAGAATTGTATGTTGACGGTGGTGTAAGTAATAATGACTTTTTACTGCAATTTCTTGCTGATATGACAGGAAAATGTGTTATAAGACCGGAAAATATAGAAACAACAGCCCTCGGTTCTGCTTATCTGGCTGGACTTGCTACAGGTTACTGGGAAAATAGAGAAGAATTGAAAAAAAATATTAGATCAGATATTAAGTTTAGCAGTAAAATTAATAATTCAGTCAGAGAAAAATTATATAAAGGATGGTCTCAAGCAGTAGAAGCGGCAATTGCCTGGTGTGAAAAACAAAAATAGTCTTATTTGTCTTTCAATTTACAAAAATCTTCAAATTACTTGACAAAGTTTGAAGAGTATATTATAATATTAAGCACAGTCAAATAATATTTTAAATAAACTTAATTATAATAAATTTATGTTAAGTGGGTCAGAGAAGAGAGAAAGACCTGTTTAATATGTATAGATATTTTTTACTATATCTATGTGTATTAAATGGGTCTTTCATTTTTTTGTATATATATGGAAAAAATGATTAAATATGATAAAAAATAACATTCAGGGGGTGATCTGGGTAAATAAATTTTTGCTTAAATTTTAGTAT
>CAYRVO010000240.1:0-3005 GCA_964427565.1 uncultured Halanaerobiales bacterium
CTTTTAATTTTATGTAGTCCGTAAGTTGATAGACTACTTCACCATACAGACCTTTCATATCAATCTTAACACCAAATTCATCATAATAAGGTAATTCTTCGTAGCGCATGTTCGGATTAGAAGTTATATAATCATAACCAATACCGGCAGCCATTTTATCACTAAACCAGTAACGCCCACCAATATAGAAACCATTACCATGACCTACATCATTAATTTTCTGGCTACCAGCTACTTCCTCTTCTGACATTGTCAGATCAAAAGTATTTACAGTCATTCCTCCAACAGCTTCCATATTACCGGCCAGTACAGCAGGTGATACCATAACTAAGCTTAGACACATTAATAATAATACTAATTTTTTCATAATAAATCCCCCTATAATTTTTATATATAATTCTACATATTTTGTGTAAATTCCTTTTTTTATTTCTTGTTTCAATATTTTACTATATTTATTAATTTTATTATAATTTCCAGATTATGTGTTGTACTACCAGAAATTACATACATTATTCTATAGTTTTTTTTTGTAAATTATGATATTATTTGTATCAAGTTATAATATATGTAATTATAAAAGATCACTTCATTGAAAGGAGAGTAAAATGACTAATCGTAAATATTTCATTATTATGATACTTACACTTTTAATCTTTTCTAGTTTTAGCGTCCAGGCTATTAAACCTTCAGATATTAGCAACCACTGGGCTCAGGATTATATTCTGACACTTGTTAATGAAGAAATAATGAATATCTATCCTGATGGCAATTTTAAACCGCAAAAAAATATTAGCAGGGGAGAATTTGCAGGTGCTCTGGCTCGAGCCATGAATTTAATTCCTGTTCAAAAAAATCAATTCGATGATATTAACACATATCCCGAGCAGGAATATATTAATGCACTTGCTGAAAAAAATATTATTAATGGATATCCTGATGGAAGTTTTAAACCTGATAAAGAAATTACAAAAGCAGAAATTGTAACAGTAATATTAAAAGGACTGGGAATTAAAAATGAAGAGGAAACTATAAATCTTGATAATTATAAACCCTTTATTGATATTCCTGAAGACCACTGGGCAACAAATAATATTAAAATCACAGAAAAATTGGGAATTGTAGAAAATAATAATCAAAAAATATTCTATCCTGATAGCTCAACAACAAGAGCAGATGCAGCAAAGTATATTTATAAATATAGAAAAATGTCTGGTAATACTGGGTATATTACTGATGTGTATCCCACAAGCCGTAAAATATCATTGAATCTACTTGATGGTAACCGCGAAATATATAATTATAATGCTAATACTTTAATTGGCCGTAATAACAGGCTTGTTGAATTTGATGATATTCTTGATACTGACAAAGTCTTTGTAATAACTGATAAAAATAAAAATGTTAACTATGTTAAAGCTTATGGTATAGTGACCGAGGAAGATCTTGCTACTGAAGTAAGTAAAATAACTTCCGGCATAATTAAACCCCAGGAAGTTAAAAAACTCTCTGAAGGTAATCTTTCTATACTCAAACCCAAACTTTACACAGCTGTTCAAAATCAGCTACGTTCAGAAGGGTTAACTCAGGAAGAAGTAGAAGCAATAATGAATACAGAATGGAGTGAACTTGAAGTACTAAGTAAAAATAGACTCTCAGAGACAATAGCAATGCAGACAGGCTTACCACTGGATATTACCAGAGGTCTTATGGAAGGAAACTGGGATAAAATCAAAACCTATGCCCAAATTGAAATTGTCCAGAGGATGGTACAGAGATTACTAACTACCGATTTAATATCCTAAACACCCCAACCCCATTAACTAGTTGATGGGGTTTTTTATTATAACCACAGATACTCAAATATACCATCTACATAATATCCATTATCAAATCCATATTTATCTATAATTTTCAGTGCATAATTAAAATCTGAAGCCACTTCATTATATCTATGAGCATCAGAACCGATAGTTACTTTTTTGCCTCCCAAATTTGAATAAATAGCCAGGATTTCAGATTCCGGCATAATATCATCCACATCTTTTCTTAATGATGAAGTATTTATTTCCAGTGCAATATCTTTTTCAATTATTAGATTTAAAATCTTCTCAATAATACTATTATTTTTATACTCCTGCACATTGTATTTTTTAGGATAATCAAGATGAGAAAGAATATTAAATCCACCATATTCAACCATTTTTAAAACTGAATTGTAATATTTATCAAAAATCTCTTCACTGCTATAGCCTTTCCTTAACTCATCATCACTTATAAATCTATCATCACTCCAGTATATTGAACCCAGTACACTATCATAACCACTTGCTAAAACTTTTTTAAACTTATCTGGATATAGATGAGGTTCTGAGAACTCTATGCCACTTAAAATAATTATTTTTTCCTGGAATTTATTCCGTGCTTCCTCAATAGCCTGTAAATACTTTTCGGCATCAAAATAATCACAACTTTCATCTTCTGAATTCATATCTATATGTTCTGTGAAACATATTATTGATACTCCTTTAGCTATTGCAGATTCACACATTTTTGTTATTTTATCCTCAGCATCTATAGAATAATCTGAATGTACATGTGTATCGGCTACCAGCATCCTAACACCCCATATCATCAGTACTTATATTTTATAATTCTGACACATTTAATTTTTTGTTGTTCAATATCTCTGTGACATAACCACCAATCATAACATTCTATTCCTCTAAATTCTGACCACTTTTATTTATTGTGACCGCCTAATAACTTTTTCTTACTCTCTGTAGACTCAGAAATGCATCAACTATTCGAGGAGAAAATTGTGTACCCCTATTATTCTTGATTTCCTGCAATGCCGTAGCAGTCGATAAAGCTTTGCGGTATGCCCTATGTGAAGTCATTGCATCCCAGGCATCAGCTACCGCTAAAATCTGTGATAGTAATGGAATTTCTTTAGATTTTAAGCCTTTAGGATAACCTGTACCATCCCACTTCTCATGATGATA
>CAYRVO010000241.1:0-2983 GCA_964427565.1 uncultured Halanaerobiales bacterium
GATACTCTAAATTAGGTTCTTTAGGTCTTTTTGTTATTTTCCCTTTCTTGTATTCAATATTTTTATTATGTAATTATTTGCCTTTTTCTATCATGATTTATACAATATTTGAGGCCAGATGTTTCCACCTGGCCTATTTTATTAACGTATCTGTCCTGTACCAAAAACAACATATTTAGTTGTAGTTAACTCTTTTAAACCCATTGGTCCCCGGGCATGTAATTTTTGAGTACTAATACCAATCTCAGCCCCTAATCCATATTGATTACCATCTGTAAAACGTGTTGAGGCATTTACATAAACTGCAGCTGCATCAATTTGATTAATGAAATTTTGGCTTTTAAAATAATCAGAGGTAACTATAGCTTCCGAGTGACCTGAACCATATTTATTTATATGTTCTACTGCTTCCTGATAATCAGCAACTATTTTAAGTGCTATTATATAATCCAGGTATTCTCTGTACCAGTCTTCTTCTACTGCTTCTTTTATTTCCGGTAATATTTCAAGAGCCTTTTTATCTCCCCTTATTTCCACCCCTTTATCACTAAATCTCTTCTGCAAGAGGGGCAAAAATTGTTCAGCTACATTTTTATGAACAATTAAACTCTCCGCTGCATTACAGACTGCCGGACGGCTTGTTTTTGCATTATCCACAATATCTAAGGCCATTTCCAGATCTGCATCACAGTCCACATATATATGACAGTTTCCGACCCCTGTCTCAATTACCGGTACTTTTGATTCATCTATTACCTTATTAATTAATTTTCTTCCTCCCCGGGGAATCAATACATCTAAATACTCATTTAAATTAAATAAAACATCTACTGCCTCACGTTTAACTGTATTTATAAACTGTATTGCTGCAGGAGGTAATCCGGCTTCAGCAGCAGATTCCTTTATCAACTTACTCAAAATCTTATTAGAATTATAAGCTGCTGAACCCCCGCGCAAGATTACAGCATTTCCTGCTTTTAAACAAAGTGTTGTCGCTTCTACAGTAACATCAGGCCTTGATTCATATATAATACCAATTACACCCAACGGAACAGACATTTGACCAATTTTTAATCCGTTTGGCCTTTTCCACATTTCTAATATATTGCCTACTGGGTCATCATGTTCTATAACCTCATTTATTACTTTTATCATTTTATCAATTCTATTTTCATTTAATTGCAAGCGATCTATAAAAGCCGAAGAATAATCTTCAGTCTGAGCTTTTTTTATATCTTCATTATTTTCTTCTATTATTAAAGATTCAGAATCCTTAAGTTTCTCAGTAAGTAATGATAATGCTTTATTCTTTTTTTTACTGGAAATATAACTAAGTTTCCCGGCTGCATGAGAAGCATTTTTAGCCTGTTTTGTAATTGTTTTTTTAATAGTCATTTTTCACTCCCCTTTTTATTACCATATTATCTCTGTGAATAACCTCTTCTTCATTGACATAGCCCAAAAGTAAGGGTATATAACCTGTATGTTTCCCTTTTATTTTAGATATTTCATCACTGGTATAGTTAACTATACCCCGGCCTATAATCTGATCACCTGTTGATAAAATTTCAACAAGATCACCTCGTTTGAAATTTTCCTTTATTCCTGTAATTCCACTTGGTAATAAACTTTTACCTCTGAAGATAAGTGCTTTTTTTGCCCCACTGTCAATATATAACTTACCTGCAGGCTGAATATTATAATTTAACCACTGTTTCCTCTTATTTAATGTTTCACCGGCAGGTAAAAAGGTAGTACCCAGATTATAATCCTCTTTGTTTTCCAGCATATCTATTATCCTTAATATAATATTTTCTTTATAACCAGAACCAATCACCATTGTAATCCCTGAATTAACGGCAATTTTTGCGCCTTCAATTTTAGTTATCATACCTCCAGTTGTATGTTTTTTACCCTTACCCCCGGCCACTTTTTCTAATTCATCTGTAATATTTTTTACTTCTCTAATAATAAAAGAAGTATCCGTATTTTCATCCGGCTTTTTCGAATATAGACCTTCAATGTCAGTCAAATTAATAATAAGATCTGCTTCTATTAAACCCGCTACCTTAGCAGCCAGTGTATCATTATCACCAAACTTGATCTCATCGGTAGCAACTGTATCATTTTCGTTTATTACAGGAATTATGTCTTGTTTTAATAAAGTAGTGAGAGTATTATAGGTATTTAAAAATCTATTTCTATTCTCAAAATCACCAGCTGTTAACAAGATTTGTGCCCCATCTGATCCATATTTTGATAAATATTTATTATATGTTTCCATTAAAAAACATTGACCAATAGCAGCTGCAGCCTGTTGTTCAAAGAGTGTATCAGGTTTAGTTTTATATCCTAATTTTTTCATACCTGTACTAATAGCACCAGATGAAACCAATAAAACTTCTCTGTTACGGTTATTCAACTTAACTATCTGCCGTATCAAAGAATCAATAATATTAGTATTTAACATTTCATTTTCTGCAGTTAAAATACTACTACCCGCTTTAACTACTATTCTTTTATATTGTCTCAATAATTACACCCCCTAACCTAAACTTTTTATAAACAAAAAACCCCGTTCCCTGAAAAGGAACGAGGTTAAACTCGCTATACCATCCTAAAATGTAAGCTATTAATACAGTTACGAATTAATTCATAACCTGTCAGGATAACGGTTAACTGCCGATTAACTTTATCTAAATTTCAGTTAATAACTCCCAGGCGGGGTTCATTAAAACTTTTTTATCGGGCTCTCACTATTCCCGACTCGCTTTGAAATTATGTTTTAACTACTTGACCTGTTCACTGTTTGTGTATCTTTATTAATTTTGTTAATTTATTATACACATATTATCTCACTCTGTCAAGTTTTTCAACTATTTAATGGAGTTTTCCCCATTTTCTATATTGAGCTACCAAAGGGTGTGGTTGAAGAATATTGAAATTTTTAGAATAAGAATCTTAACGAAATAAAGGGAGAAAT
>CAYRVO010000242.1:0-2982 GCA_964427565.1 uncultured Halanaerobiales bacterium
TATCTATTGCCATGCTGGGTTTTATTCAGTCTATGACTATAATAAAATCCCTGGAGAAAAAAAGTGGTCAGGAAGTAAAATTAAATAATGAATTCATCAGTCAGGGAATTACTAATATCTTTTGCTCTTACTTTAATTCTTTTGCTATCAGTGGTTCTTTTACACAATCCTTTGTAAATTATAAAGCCGGTGCTAAAACAAAATTTTCTCAATTATTTGCAGCGATATTATTTATCATTTTTGTAATAATACTTAAACCTTTAATTAAATTTATCCCCATTTCCTGCCTTTCAGCAATGATCATTTATATTGGCCTTTCAATGATTGAAATAAGGGAAATGGTTAAAATATTCAAAACAACAAAATTTGATGCTATTATATTATTATCTACTTTTTTAACAACAATTTTAACACCGCGTCTGGATTTTGCTATATTTTTTGGTATGATAATATCTTTTATACTTGTGTTAATGGAAACCAGTGATATCAATTATAATCATATAAGTTCTTCAGAAAAAGAAAATAATAAATTTAAAATACAGGATTTTAAAGATGTAGAAAATCATAAAAATATAATAATTAATCTTTCAGGGAGTTTCTACTTTCATTCAGCAGAAAAATTAAAGAGAAAACTGGATAATAGTTTTAAAAAAGAGAAAAATTATGTAATTAGACTCCGGGAAGTTGATAAAATTGATATTACTTCAATTAATGAGCTCAATAAATTTATCGACCGTGTACAAAATTCTGAAGGCATGATCTTTTTATGTGGGGTCAATGAAACTATATATAATACCCTTGAAAAATATGAAATTATAAAAAAAGTAGGAAGTAATAATGTATTTAGAAGAAAAGATCTCATATTCTCTTCCACAAAAGATGCAATTCAGGAAGCAGAAAAAAATAATTAATCTTACATTCTATTTTCTCTTCCTGCTGCACTTTTCTTCAAATTGATTTTAAAATGTAAAATTATTATGTAAAAACAGGAGGATAATATATGGATCCAGGAATAATTTTTATGATATTATTTTTAATGTTTTTAATAATAATGTTTATCATTGAACCCATTCGGATAGATTTAATTGCTCTTTCTATTCCGGTAATATTAGTATTTACTAATTTTTGGACAAATGTTAGTCCTGCAGAGGCAATATCGGGATTTTCTAGTTCGGCTACAGTAACTATTGGTTCTATGTTTATCATTAGTGCAGGTGTAGAAAAGAGCGGTATTATCCAGGCTCTGGGAGATAAAATATATAAATGGACTGGAGATAGTGATTTTAAACTTTTATTTTATATAATTTTATTTGCCGGTATAATCGCAGGGTTTATTAATAATACTCCGGTTGTAGCGTTATTTATTCCACTGGTAATAGGAATTTCTAAGCGAAAGAACAGTTCACCGTCTAAATTTTTAATACCTCTTTCCTTTGCTGCAATGATGGGAGGTTTAACTACTTTAATCGGTACTTCTACTAATATTTTGGCAAGTGATATCTTAGCTCGAAGGACTGGAGAAGGTTTTTCTATGTTTGAGTTTACTCACCTTGGATTATTAGTATTATTCATCGGTGCTATATATATTTTATTTATAGGTAGAAAAATACTTCCAGAAAGGATAAAAGCTGAAGCTGAGGTGACAGAAAAGTTTAATATGGGGGAATATCTAACTAAAACTATAATTAGAGAAAATTCTCCATTGATAGGGAAGACTCTGAAAGAAGCTGAAAATAAGATGGATTTTGACCTGAATATAATTCAATTAAATCGAGGTGGAGAAAAATTTTTAAAACCGCTTAATAATAAAATTATTGAAGAGGGAGATCATCTCATTGTAAGGACAGATCCCAAAAATCTCGTCCAATTGATAAAGACACATCGCATGGAAATAATTTCGGAAACACCTACCCGGGAAAGTTTAAATATAAAAGAGGAAAGTCAGAATCTGGTGGAGATTGTACTTCCCTTTGGTTCTTTTTTGGAAGGCCAAACTCTGAAGGAAGTAAATTTTTTGGAAAACTATGACTGTGATATCCTGGCTATCCGGCAGGGAGAAGATTTAACACATAAAAAAATGGGAAATATCATTTTAAAAGCAGGTAATGTACTGCTGCTGAGCGCAGGGAAAAATACCATTGAACGATTAAGAAAAGATAGAGGTTTTATTGTCTCCAGTGAGCTTGACAATAAGGAGTATCGTCCTTCTAAAGTGTTTACATCTTTAAGTATTCTGGCAGGAGTTATTTTGTTAGCTGCTTTTAATATCGTACCGATTGCAATTTCTTCCCTGGGTGGAGTAATTGCAATGATAATCACAAAAACTTTAAAACCGGTAGAAGTATCAGAAGCAATAAACTGGAATGTAATTTTTCTTTTGGCTGGTTTAATTCCTCTGGGAATCGCTATGGCTAATACTGGAACAGCTGAATTTATGGCCAGCCAGCTATTAAGGTTGGAAGGTGTTTTGTCACCACTCTTGTTTTTAATGGTGTTTTATTTGTTGACAGTGATTTTTGCGAATTTAATTGGTAATAATGCCAGTGTAATATTAATGCTGCCTATAGCTCTGGATGCTGCAACACAGCTAGGACTGAATCCGATGGCATTTGCTTTAACAGTTACTTTTGCTGCCAGTTCTGCTTTTTTAACTCCTATGAGTTATCAGACGAATATGATGGTTTATGGTCCTGGAGGTTATAAGTTTCAAGACTTTTTCTGGACAGGTTTACCTCTGCAATTAATACTTTTGGTTGTTGTTCCTCTGTTGATTAATCTATTTTGGGGGTTATAGCATTTATCAGTGTCGGTTAAGAGAGGAATACAGCATCGGGCGACCTTAAGAAAAAGGAATCACACTTTGATTATTATAAATACAGGTGATAAAATAGAGGTAGAATTTTTAAAAGGTGGATAAAATTATGTTAACTAAAGAAATTGTTATGCAAAAATTAAGAAAATATTTTTTGACAAGAAAAGAAG
>CAYRVO010000243.1:0-2950 GCA_964427565.1 uncultured Halanaerobiales bacterium
TATTTGTCAGTATTTCTTCTTGATAATTAATAATAAAATATTTAATAAGAATTTCCTCAAACTCTTTTTTTGCAATTTTATTATCAAAAAATATATGAAAAGCATAATCATTTTTACGTTCTGGATAAACTCCATAAGCAGCAAAACCTGCTCCCAGTCCATTTGATCTTTCATGCATTACAGCAATCGAATCTACAATCTCTCTACCTGTAAATCTTCTGGCTGTTCTATCCAAAATTCCGCTAATCGCACACCCGGACATTACCTTTTCTTCTCTTTTAAGCAAATACATATTATACTCACTCCTCGCTTCATTTGTATACATCTTAGTATAATTTTAAAAAAACAAAAAGTAAATAGAAAGTCAGGTTATTATAGTTGTATACAGGTATAATATATTCTCATTCTCTTTATGGAAAAAAATTGCATTAAAAAAAGCCGCCCCAGGGCAGCTTTTACTTAGATATTTTTCTTTTTAATCAAACTTCTTCTATGATCTGTTTTTAAATAAGGGCATCTTTTTCTTCATTTTTTAATGACATATAAGCCGGTCTAATAATTTTCTCATCACTAACAAGTTGTTCTATTCTATGGGTACACCAGCTTGCCAGTCTAGCAGCAGCAAAAAGTGGTGTATACAATTCACTGGGTATATTTAAAAGTTCATAAACAAAACCTGAATATAGATCTACATTAGCACATATTTCTACATCCTCACCCCTGAATTCCTTGAAAATTTCTTTCGTTAGTTTCTCAATATTACTATATAGATTAAATTCACCCAACTTACCTTTTTCCGCAGCCAGTTCTTTCGCTTTAGCTTTTAATATTACTGCCCGGGGATCAGATTTAGTATAAACTGCATGTCCCATACCATATATTAATCCTTTTTTATCAAAAACTTTCTTTTTCAATATTTTTATTAAATAATTCTTTAATTGTGCCTGATCACTATAATCCTTAACATTTTCTTTAATATTATCAATCATTTTTCTTACTCTTAAGTTTGCCCCACCATGTTTAGGACCCTTTAAACTACCTACTGCAGCACCCACTGCTGAATAGGTATCAGTCCCACTTGAGGAAACAACATGGGTGGTAAATGCAGAATTATTACCTCCACCATGCTCTGCATGTAAGACTAATGAAAGATCTAAAGTATCTGCTTCTAATTTAGTATATGAATTATCTGTTCTAACCATATGCAGGATATTTCTTGCCGTCCCAATATTATCTTTGGGATTATGTAAATAGAGGCTTTGATTATCAAAATAATGACATTTTGCCTGGTAACCATAGGCAATAATCGTAGGGAAACGGGCAATTAATTTTATACTCTGTAATAAAATTTTATCTATCTGCAGGGTATCAGGATTATTATCATGAGAATACAAAGCCAGAATACTTCTCTGCAGTTTATTCATAATATCATTACTGGGGTTTTTTAAAATCATATCCTCAGTAAAATGTCTTGGTAATTGTCTATAACTATCAAGGATTTCATTAAAATTATTTATTTCACTTTCGGAAGGTAACTTACCCAATAATAGAAGATATATGGTGTCTTCAAAACCACACTCACTAATATCTTTCACTAAATTTTCAATCTCTATATCTCTATAAAATAATTTCCCTTCCATGGGTATTTTTTTGCCATCAATACTTTTATGACCATGTACTGAACCAACTTTAGTAAAACCTACTACAACTCCTGTACCATCAGAATTTCTTAGACCCTGCTTTATATCATATTTATTATAATAGTCCTCAGAAATTTTATTAACATTTTGCACAATTTCAGAAACTTGATGTAACCATTTTTCAACCTTCATTTTTGCCCCCTGTTTATAGATTTATTTTTATTTTGTGTAATTTTTATAAATTTTAATGTTATTGATTTATTATTATAACAAACTATGTATAAATATGCAACTATAGCCCTAGATATTTGACCCTCCTCGGGGCAAGCCCACTAGGTTTGCTAGCAGACTATAACTTCTATCACTTTCCTGTTTATATAAAATCAAATACTTAGAAATATATTTTTTCTTTAACTATGTTCCTGTTCAAATATTTGAATTATACTATCCCAGGCCCTATCAATATGCTTTTGTGCTAGGTCGCGTGCCAGTTCTGATTCACCATTAGCAATAGCTGTAGCCAATTTTTTATGTTCATTTAATGCTTTTTTCATTCTACCTTTCTGACCCAAACTTTTGCTACGAAAACGAGTTACTTTTTCAAATAAACTATCCAGAAATTTTTCAAGCCATTTATTATTAGAAGCTCCTTTTATTATTTGATGAAATGATATATCTAACCTTACACACCTTTTTAAATTATTATTCTCTATACATTCCTTTATTTGTTCTGAATATAATTCAAGTTTCTCAGCCTGTTCTCTGGTAATGTTTTTTGCTGCCTGGTAAGCAGCCAAGCCTTCAAGTTCTCTCCTTACTAAAAATATTTCATCTATCTCTTCTTTCGATTTAATACCTGCTATAAAAACTCCCTGCTGAGGAATTATTATTATTAATTCTTCTAATTCTAACATACGAAAAGCCTCACGGACAGGTGTTCGACTTACATTAAGTTCTTCTGCAATTTCTACTTCTGTAATTTTTTCCCCTGGTTCAATATTACCTTTCAAAATTGCTTCTCTCAAAACTTCATAAACCTGTTTTCTTAATGGTTCATAACTGTAGGAATCTATTGACGATATATTATATTTAACCATAATAAAACACCCCTCTAAAATCAAACTATTGTAGCTTTACTGATTTAAATTATATCATATAATATTATATATAGTAAAATTCTAAGGTTTTTGGGGTCGTGTCAAGTTTTTGTAGGTATAAATTTATAACTCCTCTTTTGATAAGTTAAACTAATGCCTTAACCGCTTTAAATAAACCTGTTTTTGTGCCCTTATTTATGCAAGGTACATTTT
>CAYRVO010000244.1:0-2945 GCA_964427565.1 uncultured Halanaerobiales bacterium
AAGTTGGTTTAGAGGATATTGAAGAACATATAACCTATGAAAAGATTTTGTCTCCAGTAGACTGGCAAAATAAAATGAGTGTTGAATATGGTGCTACCTTTAATCTTGCCCATAATCTGGGGCAGATGCTGCTTTTTAGACCTCATAATAAATTTGAAGAATTTGAAAATATATGGCTGGTTGGTGGAGGAACTAATCCCGGTAGTGGTTTACCCACTATTTATGAATCGGGCCGAATCACAGCAAATTTGATTTCTGAAAAACATAATGTAAGCTATAGTACCAATTATTTGCACAATAAAAATAGAACTATAGAAAAGAGTATCTAGTTTTCAGTTATTGTTCTTTTGAGTTCAGGATAAAAATTAATACTATCTGGAAGGTTAATGATAGCTTATGAAAATAAATAGAGAATCTGAAAATAAGAAAATAAATCATGCTTACACTGAATCCAGAAAGGCCTTTAAAGATTGGCAGACGACAACAATAAAAGAAAGGGTTAAATATCTAAAAGAATTAAAAGTTTTAATTGCTGATAATACAGATGAAATTGTAAAGATAATTAATGGGGATATTGGGAAAGTCCCTGTAGATATTATTATGAATGAAATACTGGCTTCTCTGGAAATTATTGATTATTATATTAAAAATGCTGCTAAAATTATAGGCCGGGAAAAACGTAGTTCTCCCTTTCCTGTATTTATTAGGAACAAATCCTATGTTGAATATGGCCCCCTTGGTGTTGTCCTGATAATATCACCCTGGAATTT
Organism: uncultured Halanaerobiales bacterium; assembly: GCA_964427565.1. Taxonomy (GTDB): domain Bacteria; phylum Bacillota; class Halanaerobiia; order Halanaerobiales; family JADQBU01; genus CAYRVO01. The sequence continues at coordinate 771 of CAYRVO010000244.1, forward strand.
CCCCTTTCAGTTAGCTCTGGTACCTGCTGTTACTGCTTTAACTGCAGGGAATACAGTTATTCTTAAACCCTCAGAGTTGGCAGGTAGTACAGGGAGATTAATTTCTGATCTAATGACACAGGTATTTCCTGAATCTGTTTTTCAGATTGTTGAGGGAGGGGCCACTACTGGTCAACGGTTAATAGCAGCAAAGCCCGATAAAATATTTTTTACAGGTAGTATCGAAACCGGTAAAAAAATTAGAGAGCAGACAGCTTCTCAATTGATTCCGATTGAACTGGAAATGGGTGGTAAGGACCCAATGATAGTTTTTAGTGATGCTGATTTAGAAAGGGCAGCCCGGGCAGCTGTTTATGGTGCTTTTATTAATGCCGGTCAGATCTGTGTTGCAATTGAGCAATTATATGTGCAAGAAACTGTATATGATGATTTTTTAAAATTAGTTAAAGAAAAAACAGCAGAAATTAAAATAGGGACTGATGTTAATTCAGAGGTGGGGGCAATTATTAGTGATAAAAATAGAGAAAAAATACTTAGTCAGATAGAAGAAGCAGTTAAAGAAGGTGCAGAAACAAAAACGGAACTTAAATATAATGATAAATTTATAGAACCACTTATTATTACGGGAACAGATAATAAAATGGATATAATTAGGGAAGAAACCTTTGGCCCTGTTTTACCTGTTATAGCTTTCAGGGATATTGAAAAAGTCCTTGCTTCACTAAATAAAAGTAAATACGGGCTTAATGCCAGCATCTGGAGTGAAGATGTTAATAAAGCACTGTCAATAGCAAAAAAATTAAAAACTGGCAATTGTTATATTAATGATGTGATAAAAAATATTGGCAACCCAGATTTACCATTTGGTGGTGCTAAAATGAGTGGTATTGGATGTTATCATGGTCCCGAAGGATTAAAAAGTTTTTCCCAGCAGAAATCCATTATGGTCAGTAAAAATAAATTTCCAGAAATGAACTGGTTTCCTTATAATAAGAAGTTATATAAAATCATTTTAGATATAATAGATTTACGCTATAATGAACTTTCTTTTGTGAATAAAATAAAAAAAATAGTAGTTTTAGCACTTAAAATATTAAAAAGGTTGCGAAAATAAATTGTATATAATTCTATAATTTATTATTGTTTTGTTTAAGAAAGTCGTAAATAAAAAAAATAAAGGGGTGATAGAAGTAAAAGTCTGCTAGCAAACTTCGTGGGCTTGCCCCGAGGAGGGTCAAACTGTGAAAGAAGAAACTGTCCTGATAATTGGTGGAGGGCTTGGGGGAATATCTGCAGCAATAACTATGGCTGCTGAAGGCTATAATGTGAAATTATTTGAAAAAAATAGTCACCTGGGAGGCAAGTTGAATGAGTTGAAAAAAAATGGTTTTTCATTTGATCTGGGTCCTTCGATTTTAACTTTACCACATATTTTTGCAGAATTATTTGCAATGCATAATAAAGAGATGGAAGACTATATTGAAATTGAGAAATTGGATTTACAGTGGCGTTGTTTCTTTGAAGATGGTGAAAAAATCGATCTGTATTCAGATCTGGATAAAATGAATAGACAAAATAATATATTAGCAGATAAAAATATTGATAACTTAAAGGATTATTTGAAATATTCAGGGGATATCTATCAACTAGTTGAGAATGGTTATTTTTCCGAAGGGCTGGATACTATGGGAGAGATTATCAGACATTATGGCCCCTTTAAAGCTATAAGAGGTCTTGATTACTTTTCAACAATGGCTGATGGTGTTGCCCGCTATATTGATAATGAATATTTACAGGCTGTTATTAATGTTTTTATAAAATATGTTGGTTCTTCACCATATGCTGCCCCTGCTGTTTTAAATTTATTGCCATATGTGCAGTATAAATATGGTCTCTGGTATGTTCCTGGAGGTATGTATAAAATTGCCGAGGGATTTGAAAAATTAATGAATGAAATTGGTATCGAAATATATAAAAATTCAGAAGTAACAGGAATAGATCATAAGGGTAATTTAGTTGAAGCAATAACCCTGGCCGATGGTTCCCGGATAACCGGTGACCTTATAATATCCAATATGGAAGTAATTCCTGCCCATAAAAATTTACTGGATAGAAAAGATATTGTTAAAAAATATGATAAATTTGAACCCGCCTGTTCGGGTTATGTCTTGCATC
>CAYRVO010000245.1:0-2938 GCA_964427565.1 uncultured Halanaerobiales bacterium
ACCCTATGGTGGTGCAGCTACCTGTCTGGGAGGAGCTATCAGGGATCCACTTTCCGGCCGTTCATATGTCTATCAAGCAATGCGTGTAACAGGTAGTGCTGACCCCAGACAAGCAATTTCAGAGACTTTGGATGGTAAATTACCGCAAAGAAAAATAACTACCGAAGCTGCAGATGGTTATAGTTCCTATGGTAATCAAATAGGACTTGCTACAGGACAGGTAGCAGAGTTTTATAATGAAAATTTTATAACTAAACGTATGGAAATAGGAGCAGTAATTGGTGCGACTCCTGCTGAAAATGTGGTTAGAGAAAGACCACAGAAAGGAGATATAATAATTCTTCTGGGAGGCAGGACAGGCCGTGATGGTTGTGGAGGGGCTACCGGTTCTTCGAAAAAACATACGAAAGAGTCACTGTTTTCCTGTGGTGCAGAGGTACAGAAAGGTAATCCACCGACTGAAAGAAAAATCCAGCGGTTATTCAGAATACCGGAAGTAAGTAAGATGATTAAAAGGTGTAATGATTTTGGTGCAGGTGGTGTGTCAGTTGCTATAGGGGAACTTGCAGACAGTATTGAAATAGATCTTGACAGTGTTCCCAAAAAATATGAAGGTCTTGATGGGACTGAACTGGCAATATCTGAGTCTCAAGAACGAATGGCTGTAGTACTTGCTCAGGAGAATTTAGATGAATTTATTAAGGCTGCTGAAACTGAAAACCTGGAAGCAACTCCGGTAGCAGAGGTAACAGATTCAGGACGTTTACGTATGAGCTGGCAGGGAGATACAATTGTTAATTTAAGTAGAAAATTTTTAAAAACTCATGGTGCCAGTCAGAGTAGTGAAGTTACCGTTGTTCCACCAGATGAAGAAAAGAGTTATTTAGACAAAGTTCCAGATAGGGTTGAGAATAATTTAGAGGATATTAAAACTGCCTGGTTGGAAAATTTACAATTACTTAATGTCTGTAGTCAGAAAGGTTTGCGAGAAAAATTTGATAGTACAATTGGTGCTGGTAGTGTATTAATGCCTTTTGGTGGTCGTTTTCAGATGACTCCTGTTGATGGAATGGTGGCCAAGATACCTGTTTTGGAGGGAGAAACAACTACGGGGACGATTATGACTTTTGGCTATAATCCAGAACTTGCTCTCTGGAGTCCATTTCATGGAGCAGTTTATGCTGTTATAGAATCTATAGCAAGATCAGTTGCTTTAGGTGGGGATTACAGGAATATCCGTCTCACATTACAGGAATATTTTGAAAAACTGCGTGATGACAGAAGTAGATGGGGTAAACCCTTTAGTGCCTTGCTTGGTGCCTATCTTGTCCAAACAGAACTGGGGATTCCGGCAATCGGTGGTAAAGACAGTATGTCTGGTACATTTAATGAAATGGATGTACCACCAACCCTGGTATCATTTGCTGTTAATACTATTGATGTAAATAAAACTGTTTCCCCCGAATTTAAAGATAGTGGTAATACGGTTATCTTGATTAAACCCGATAAAGACAGCTTTGATTTACCACAATTTGAAGATTTAAAAGATAAATATTCAACTATTCATGAACTGATAAATAAGGGAAAGGTAAAATCTGCTTCTACAGTGGGTTATGGTGGACTGGCGGCAACAATTAGCAAAATGGCTTTTGGCAACCGAATCGGATTTTCATTTACTGATAATCTTGAGAAAAAAGATATGTTTTTGCCTGAACATGGTTCAATTATTCTGGAACTTAATGATAATAAAGTTTTATCTGATATATCTGATTATATTTTACTGGGTTCTACTATTAAAGAATCAGCAATAAAAATAGATGGTGAAGTTATAAGACTTGATAGAGCCCAGGAAACATGGAAAAAACCATTAGAAAAAATATTCCCTACAGAGGTAAATAGTAATCAAAAAAAAGCTGAAATAAAATTATATAATAAAAGAAATACAACAAAAGCAAAAATAAAAGTAGCAAAACCCAGGGTCCTGATTCCAGTTTTCCCGGGTACTAACTGTGAATTTGATAGTGAACGGAAATTTAGAGAAGTAGGTGCCAGTGTTGAGACATTTGTTTTTAAGAATTTGACTTCTGAAATGATAGAGGAATCAATTGAAGAAATGGTTAAAGAGATTGATAATTCCCAGATGATTATGCTTCCCGGTGGTTTCAGTGCTGGTGATGAGCCGGAAGGTGCGGGGAAATTTATTGCTACAGTTTTCAGGAATCCGGCTATAAAAGAATCTGTAATGCGCCTCTTAAAGGATAGAGATGGATTAATACTTGGAATCTGTAATGGATTTCAGGCTTTAATCAAACTGGGATTACTTCCCTATGGAGAAATTAGAGATATAAATCAAAATTCCCCAACATTGACGTTTAATAGTATTGGCCGTCATGTATCCTGTATGGTAAGGACTAGAGTGGTATCGACCTTATCACCCTGGTTGGCCAATGTAGAGGTTGGAGATGAACACCTGATTCCGGTTTCCCATGGTGAAGGAAGATTTGTAGCTGAAAAAAAACTTGGTTCAGATTTAGTTAATAATGGTCAGGTTGCTACCCAGTATGTAGATTTTCAGGGAGAACCTAGCAATGATATGAGGTTTAATCCTAATGGATCGCTTATGGCTATTGAGGGTATTACAAGTCCTGATGGTAGGATTTTTGGCAAGATGGGGCACACGGAAAGAATCACCTCAAATGTGCTTAAAAATATACCCGGTAACAAGGATCAGGAAATATTCAGGGCAGGTGTAAATTATTATGAAAGAAAGTTTTAGAAGAAATTAAAGTAAACAGTTTTCTCCAGATGTAGTAGATGTTTTCTTACAGATGAAAAGAGATAATAATTGCTAAAGAAAATAATAATGATCTTTAAAGGAATCTATATAGAAATGTATTAAAAATCAGTAACTTATTTGAAAGGAGTAATTAATATATGC
>CAYRVO010000246.1:0-1492 GCA_964427565.1 uncultured Halanaerobiales bacterium
AGTACAAGTACCGGGTCATGAAGAGACATGCGTAACAGGAACCAGTCATTTCCTTTACAATTTACCCTGACCCCTTCATAACTTTTAGGAGCAAGCTCCCATTCTGATGATTGATTTACATAATCCTTTAATTCCGTTAATACCTGTCTTCCATATTCCTTGAATTCTTCCTGTTTGATCTTCATTCTATATTCTTTTTTTATTTCCGATTCCTTTAAAGTAGCTATCAAATCTTCAATAGAACTACTTTCTTCAACATTCATATCAGCTACTTTTATTAATATTTTGGCTATCAGATAAGCACCATCATCTAAAAAATAATTCCCCTTGAAAGCTGCATGTCCCGAAGTTTCAATAGCCAGCCGTGCTTCTTTTCCCTCATTATTTAATCTGAGGGCTTCATTTATTACATTTTTATAACCCCTTTTAAATCGATGATGGTATCCTCCCAGTTCTTTTTCAATAAAAACAGTTAATCCCTTTGAGGTAACAGAATCAGTTACTATTATAGAACCAGGATATTCTTTTAAAACTATAGCCGATATTAAAGCAATTAATTTATTTCTATTTATGGCCATTCCATTCCCGGATACTACTGCAGCTCTATCTACATCTGTATCAAAAATTATACCAAGATCAGCATTATTGCTAACAACTGCCTTTTTAATAGCCTCCATAGCTTCTTTGTTTTCGGGGTTAGGCATATGATTGGGGAAATGGCCATCAGGCTCTAAAAATTGACTACCACTGGTATCAGCCCCCAGTGGTTTTAAAATCTTATCAACAAAAAAACCACCGGCTCCATTCCCAGCATCTACTATAATATTTAAACCGGATAATGGTTTTGCTCTATCAACATTTGGATTAACTCCATCTCTAATTATATTAACTATATAATCGGAATAATTACTTATTAAATCTACCGATACAACATTTCCCTGTTTATCATTATCTGAAGATAAAAAGTTAGCATTTTCAGCAATTTCAAGTATTTGTTCTATCTCTTCTTCCTCCAGGCCACCATCAGGTGTGAAAAATTTGAAACCATTATTATAATAGGGCATATGGCTGGCAGTTATCATTATTGCAGCATCATAATTATAATTAGCAAGGGTTGTTGACATGAACATAGCAGGAGTTGAAGCCATTCCACAATCATATACATTTACTCCCAGAGCCGTAATACCGTTGACTATGTTCTTTTTTAATTTGTCTCCGGATAATCGGGAATCAATACCTACAGATACTGATAAATTCTCCGGGGATTGGTCTCTATATTTACTTAACCAGGTAATAAAACTGCTTCCAATTATTTCTGCTACTTCTTCTGTAAGATTTAATATCCTATTTTCTACTTTCATTGCCGTACCTCTGATATCTGTACCACTTTTTAATTTATGCCACTCTATAGTCATCCAATTGTACCTCCCACTCTCTAGATCACTTTTATTTATTGACCCTCCCCGGGGCAAGCCCACGAGGTTTGCAAGCA
>CAYRVO010000246.1:1592-2928 GCA_964427565.1 uncultured Halanaerobiales bacterium
GTCTCTGCTGAGCCAGATCCAGCTAATCTTGCAATAATTTGACCTGATATTGTAATCATCTTTATTATATCATATTTAATCATATTTTCCAGAAAGATGCAGCTTTATTTTCTATCTTCCTTCCCCATCCAATACTACCATATTTTTGACAGCATTCTGCAGCTCTTTGAGTACTTATTTTAAGTGCCCGTGGTAAAGAGAAATTTTTTTTAATAAAACAATTTAAAAACATAGCAATAAAGCTATCTCCAGCTCCCAGTGTATCAACCACCTGAATCTGGGGAGCAGGTTGAAAATAGTAATTGCCATCATAAAAGGCCATAACTCCCTCGTTTCCAAGAGTAACAATAACATATTCCGGACCTAATTTGCTAATAAATCGCATAAATTTTTTCAAATTCATATTAATATCTTCACCGGAAAAAAAGGCAATATTAACATATGGGGCTGTATCTTGCAAATATTTATCTGTGCTTTTAAAGGAATAATCAAAGGAAATAACCAGTCCGGATTCTTTGAATTGAGAAAGATACTTTTCCGTATAACTGTAAATAGTAGTATGAAGATAATTGAATTTCGAAATAAAACTCAGGTCTTCTTCCTGTAAAGCAAATTGCTTATATACACCTTTATTTACTTTAACAACTTTACTTTGACCATCCCTGTTAATTATCCTGGAAATAGCATTCATCCCTGATTTAATAGTAATATGGGAACTATCTATACCCTCTTTTTCCAGGACCTTAAGCTGATGTTTCCCGGCTATATCACTACCAAAAGTTCCAATATAGGCTGGTTTCAAACCATACCTCCCAGTTAAGATAGCCACATTATAAGCACTTCCCCCGGGATAAAACATATTTTTTTCCGGATAATAATCGGCTACATTATCACCAACACAGACTAAATCCAATTGCCAGCCCCCCTTCCCCTTTAAATAATTTGATATATCCTTAAAACTAAGCTCTCGCTGTACTTGAATCAACTTTATGTGACTTTTGTAGATATTTGATAACTACCGGTACTAATACTAGCTGAACTATAATCCCGGGCAACCCTTTAACTATTGTTCCCTGAATAAATAATATTGGATTAACCGGCAAATGACTAATGCTGAATACATGTACCAGGAACCAGACAACTATACCGGCTCCAACCCTCCCCAAAAGCATAGTTATAACCAGGGTAATATAGATATTTAATTTTCTAACTTTGAATAAATACCCAGTTATACATCCATAAATAACTAATTCCACAACCATAATGGGAAGCATCGGTATTACCGGTGGCATACCTGTAAACAAACTACTTAACACTGGAGTTAAAACACCTACCA
>CAYRVO010000247.1:0-2927 GCA_964427565.1 uncultured Halanaerobiales bacterium
ATAAAACCGTATATTATTTCGGTTTTTTCGAAAAGATGGCCACTGCTTTTTTTAAGATATCACGCTCTAATTTAGCTTCTTTAAGCTTGTCTTCAAGTTCTTTTATCTTTTGTTGCTCAGGTGTTAATTTTTGATTTCCGTTACCTGGAAAAGCAAGGTCACCTTTTTGTTTGTATTCTCTACGCCAGCGGGTTAGATTACCATAGCTAATACCTAGATCTTCAGCAATTTCTTTTATTGTTTTATCAGAATTAAAACTAAGTTCGACTGCATCTTTTTTAAATTCTTCAGTGTAAGTTTTTTCCAATGTGGGCACCTCCTGAGTATATTATATATCTTAACTCAGTGTCCTACAAACTGGAGGAGGGTCATACCCAATCATAAACTACTCCATTTTCAAATGCATCCTCAAATCTTAAGGAACAAATAGAATATGGTTCCGTTTCTAATTCTATAATCTTAATATAGAACTTAGCCATAATATATTCTTCATCAGGTTCAGGTTCTTCATTAAATTGATTACAATTATATATTATATTCCAAGCCTCATCTCCACTTATTATTTCTTTTAATTATAATTCTATATATCCATCAAATTATTTGGATTAGTATAGTTTATTCCTGCAATGTCTAAAGTACCTGTAAAAGTATAAGTTCCTGAAGTGTTTTTATCATAAATGGGTTCTCCATTATTCCAATCAACAGGTAAACTTGTAGTATTCTTAAATAAAGATACTGTAATACTATCAGGTAAAGCAGTTGATTTATTAGTTCCTCATTCTACATTTATAATGTTATAATCGTCAATTGGATTAATTGCTGTTATTTTTAATTTCTCTGAAATATTATCACTCCCACTTCCACCACAACCACTTACGATAACTGCAATTAAAAGCGAAGGGTTATTTTGGTAAATTAAAATTATAGTATTTTTTGTGATAAAGAATTTATCTACTCTGTTTTTTGTTCTCATACATTATTTTATCTGCTTTATTAAAAACTTTATTTAAATCGTCATCTCTTTTTTCCTTATTTGCAAATCCTAAAGATATACTTAAAAGTTCAGGGAATTTACTTGTCCTATTATATTGGTTAAATCTACTTTGAATGCGTTCACATAATTCCTTAGCCAAGCTAGTATTAGTTCCTGGAAGTATAATAGCAAATTCATCTCCACCTATCCTTGCTACAATATCTTCCGATCTTGTTATAGTATTAATAATCTCAGCACATTTTTCAATAAACTTATCTCCCATTCTATGCCCATAATTATCATTAATATCTTTAAGTCCATCCATATCTCCAATTATTATGCTAATGGGTAATCTTCTAGTTTCATTTAATCTTTCCATTTCATTTTCAAAATACCTTCTATTATATAATCCTGTCATTTTATCATGGAAAGATAAAAACTCAATCTTCGCTTCTCTTTCTTTTCTTTCAGTAATATTATTATAAACCCCATAAGCACCCATTTGATCATCAGCTAATTTAACAGGAAATCCATGAAGAAAAACATCAATTCTTTTACCTGATTTTTTCTTTCTAACAGTCTCTTCGGTTATTGTATTCCCTTTTTCTACTTGCTTTGCATAATTATGTCCTTCATCTTTATATTCTTCGGGAATAATTAAATCATCCACATTTTTCCCTTTAATATCACTTTCTTTATAACCGAATATTTCTTCAAACTTTTTATTAGCCCTTAGAACATATTGATTATTATCTAATAAAACAATTCCTTCTGCCGAATTTTTAAATAACTGTTCAAAATGTGCCTCCTGCTGTTTTAATTTTTTTTCAGCTTCTTTGCGATCATCAATATCCTGATGAATTCCTACAGCCCGTATAGGACAACCATCTTCATCCCTCTCAAAAACCTTTCCAACATCATTAATCCATTTATATTTACCACAATCGGTTTTAAAGCGTAATTCTGCTTTATAATAAGAAGTATCACCATTAACATGTTTGTTTAAAATATCTTCAAAAATTTTCTCATCTTCAGGATGAATTAATTGACGAAATACTTCCTGATTTTTATTTAATTCTTTCATATTATACCCAAGCATCTTTGCATAACGTTGATCCACATATTCTCTTTTTTCATTTATGTTCCAATCCCATATTCCAAGATTAGCTCCTTCAACTGCTAATTCCAACCTCTCCTTAATATTTTTAATTTCTTTGTTTTTTACTTTCTTCCCCGTAATATCTCGTATAAAGGAAACCAAAAATGGATTTTCCATATCTACAAAAGAAACACTTATTTCCACATCTATGATCTTACCACTTTTAGTTCTATGTTTAGTTTCAAATAGTACATAATCCTTGTTTTTTACTATTTCAATATGATTCTTTGTTTCTAGATTATTTTCTGTTGCTTCTAATTTACTAATACTCATTTCTAATAATTCTTTACGAGAGTAACCTATCATATTTATATATGCCTGATTGACATCAATTATTTTACCTTCTAGATTAACCATCCAGTAACCATCATGTGTTGTCTGTAATATTTTTTCCATACTTGCTTTCTCATTTATTAATTCATTTTTTATATTATAATAATTATGTTTAGATAAACCATATATAAATGCTGTAAATAATCCACCTAATATTACAGGCCCTATAAATGACTCAATAATGATTTTTTTACCACCATTTAATTTTAATATCAATAATATAAGTAACAACAAAAAACCACCGATAAAAAAATGAAATATTATTTTTAAATACTCTTTTTTTAGAAATTTAATCATTTAGATTCCTCTTTTCTCTTTAAAACTTTTTAAAAAAATATTGCCCATAGTATCCTTTAATACCATAAGCAATTTTTTGAATTTTTAAGTTTATAAGTAATTGTCTAAATTTCTCATTTTCAAGAATACTTTAGCTACTTGGGGTGAAAATTGTTTGCTTTTATT
>CAYRVO010000248.1:0-2895 GCA_964427565.1 uncultured Halanaerobiales bacterium
CCTCAATATTTATAACATAAATTTCGTTATAATAAGGGTAAAAGGGAATCAGGTTAAAAACCTGAGCGGTCCCGCCACTGTAAGCAATGTTAAATTTTTTCATATATCCACCTTGCTATAACTATAAAGTAGGGGAAGGAGAAAAACTGTCGTTAGCCAGGAAACCTGCCCGGTAATATGAATTATAATACTCTGTAATTATCAGAGTGGATGATGGAAAAGTCCACGGTCCTAATATGGGATCGTGGGCTATTTTTATTTATCTTTAAAAAACTTATTAATGGAGGGTATAAAATGGATAAAAACACAAAAATTATGGTAAGACTTGCAATGCTGGTTGCTCTTAGTGCTATAGGGGCTTATTTTCCTTTTCCAAGTCCTGTTGGTACAGTAGCACTTGACTCTGCTCCTGGTTATTTTGCTGCTTTGGCGTTTGGTGGATTAGCTGGTGGTCTTGTATTGTTTCTTGGACATATAGTTTCTGCTCTCAAAATGGGTTTTCCTCTTGGTATTATTCATTTATTTATTGCTTTAATGATGGGTGGTTGTGGCTATATTTATTATTATTTAAAAGAAAGAATAAATATAATTGTAAGTTCAATAATAACAATAATATTAAATGGTGTAGTAATGAATGCACTTTTAATTCCTTTATTGGGTATGGGATTCTATTTATCTATGCTAACTCCCCTTTTCACTGGATCTGTTATAAATATTTTAGTGGCTGCTATAATTTATAAGGTTTTAAAAGAGAAAGTTGACTTTTAATGAATATAAAGAATAATCAAAGAGATGTTTCAATTTTAAAATTAGATAAACAAAAATTTTTAGTAATTGCTTGTGATTCCGCGGGTGGAATAGGTTCTAAAAAAGGAGACCAATTACAGGTTCCTGCTGAAATTATTGGTAAATTTACAGTTAGGGTTCCTTTAATGGAAGTTATGGCTGTTGGTGGGGATATAATAAATATAACAGATACATTATCTGTTGAACTAAAGCCAACTGGTGAGAAGATTATAACAGGTATAAGCGAAGAAATAAAAACAATCGGACTTAATCCTGAAGAAATTATAAATGGTAGTACAGAAGAAAATATGTTAACTACTCAGACAGGGATTGGAGTTACTGTTATAGGTATTGTTAATAAATCAAATTTGAAACTTGCTAATTCTTTGAAAAATGATATTATAGTTGCTGTTGGTTATCCCTTTTTTGGAGATGAATTACTTTGTAATGAAAATTTAATAGCTGATTTAGAAGATATGAAAGCAATAAAGAAACTTGATTTTATTCATGATATAATACCAGTTGGGTCAAAAGGTATTATGTATGAGGCAAATATATTAGCTAGTATGTCTAAATTGGTTTTACAATTAAATAAAAATATTAATATTAATATAGAAAAATCAGCAGGACCTGCAACTGTTTTATTACTAAGTTTATCAAAAAAATATTTAGATAAATTAAAGCAGGTTATAATAAAACCACTAACATTAATTGGAGAATTAAAATAAATTAAATTAACCCATCTTAGAGCATAAAACTTCAAGATGGGTTTTGTTTTTTTATAATAATAAACCTAAATTTTAAGTGCCCATAGGTGGCAGAATCCAGTGGGAAATAGCTAAAAAGAGAAAAAACAAAAAAGTATATTTTCTATAATCCCTAATCTGATGGGATATAAGGGCTAATGGTAAAAAATAACAAACCTACCAAACCGGACTTGAAATCCGGTGAAGCCGAAAGGTGTCGGGGTTCGAGTCCCCGTCTCTCCGCCATTGATATGACAAGGATTACGGCACTTTTGAATAAGTGTCGTTTTTTTAGTTTATAGGGTGAAGCCTGCCATTTTAATAATTTTAGTATAAAAATTACAGGGTGTATTTTAAAATAGACTCTGTAATTATTGATTTGCTATTGAAACCTATTTTAGGTTTCTTTTTTATTAATAGGAGTATTTTTTGGTATTTATCCAGCGGTAAAGGCTTCCAAACTTGATCCGGTGATAGCTTTAAGTTATGAGTAGTATTTTATTGAATCTTCTTTTTTAATTTAAGAATTAAGATTAACATATAATATAGACAGTGATTGTTTTAATAATATATTAAAAAACGCTAAGGAGATTATTATTATGGATTACGAGATAATTTTGGTGGAAGATGATGAAAATCTAAATAAATTATTAACATCATATAATAATACTTATAAGGTAATAAGTAAAAATATATTCATATAACTCAAATAAAGGTAAACAGTTTTTCTATAGTTGTATCTAATTCTTTAGCAATATCCATAGCAAGTTTAAGGGAAGGATTATATTTTCCATTCTCTATATGAACAATAGTTTCCCGCCTTACATTGACTAAATCTGCCAGTTCTTTTTGAGTCAAATTAAATTTGGCTCTATACTCTTTTATTTTAGTTTTCAATTGAGGCATATTTATTTCCTCACTTTATCATAATATCTGAACGAAAAAGTAAAAACGAGTATTAGAAGCAAGAAATTAACATTGAAACCATAAGCAAAAAATATAAAATCTGCAAATATCCCCACTGGAACGATTGTAATAACCGAAATTAAGAGCGATAAGCCAATATTGTCAGTAAATAATCCCAGCAATCCTATTAATCCCAATAAACCCAGATATTTTAGCCAATTTTTATTCATTTCATTTCTCCTGAGGTTAATTATATATCATATTATGTTATAAATATATAACATATTTATAGTTTTGTCGAATTAATTTCATGGGGTTGATAACGATTTTTCTCTTACAGAATGAATATAGTGAAAGAACTATGTGACAGAATATTTATGATTAATAAGGGCAAGAGAGTTTATAGTAGATAGCTGAGGCTACATTTTATGCTATGCAAAAAGGTTACCATTATTAA
>CAYRVO010000249.1:0-2885 GCA_964427565.1 uncultured Halanaerobiales bacterium
TAGAAGTTAAAGTCTGCTTGCAAACCTCGTGGGCTTGCCCCGAGGAGGGTCAAAATAATTATGGTTTTTTAGCTTAGTATAATGAAAGGTGAAAATATGATAAAAATATTTAAAACTAATAAGAAATATTTACTGCTAGTTATAATAATTTGTTTATTATTAAGCATTAATGTAGAGGCTATAGATTATAAAAATGTTAAGGTCAGTGAAAAGTATTTACAGAAACTCGAAAAAGTACATGTAGAAAAAGTAATAGATGGAGATACAATTGTTATAGAAAATGGGGAGACTATAAGATTTATAGGGGTTGATACACCTGAATATGAAGAAAGCTTTTATGCAAAAACAGCAACTGCTTTCACAAAAAACAAATTACTTAACAGGGATGTTTATATTGAATTAGATAAAGATAAATTTGATAAACATGGAAGAATATTAGCCTATATTTACACAGAAGAGGGTAAATTTTTTAATGCTCTTCTTTTACAAAAAGGTAGGGCAATGTTATTATCTGTTCCACCTAATACAAAATATATGAAGATAATGCAGGAAATGGCTAAACAGGCAAGGGATAATGAGAGTGGATTATGGGAAGATTTACCTATATTATCATGGAAAAATGCCGGTGATTATCAGGGAAAACTAGCTATAATTCGTGGTAAAATTATAGCCACCTATGATTCAGGAAAAGCAACCTTCTTAAATTTTGATAAAGAATACTGGCATACTTTTTCTGCAGTAATTTTCAATAATAATATGTACCGTTTTAATTTTAGCCCTGCTGAATATTATTTAGAAAAAAGAGTACGAATAATGGGTAAAATAAAAATTTATAAAAACTCTCATGAAATTATAGTTAGGTCTCCCGCACAAATTAAAGTCCTTCCGTAGATTTTTTTATTTGCAAAAAGAACAAATGTACGCTATAATACAACATAGAACATTTGTATGGAGGGATAAGATGTTTATAAAGGATAGAGGAAATATTAAATGGACTTCTCTAATGCTTGTAGAACATAAAAAGGCCTTAAAGAAACTTAGAGAGAATATTGATTTAAAAGAAAAGCCTGAACTTGATGAGCAGGAATTAATGAGATTAAATATGATTCTTAAAAAAGCATTAAAGGTTGATAAAACAACTTTAATTGTTTATTATAGTAAAGGTAAATTCAAACAAATAGAAGGACTTATAAAAAAATATCTGCCACTGCAAAGGCAAATATTAGTTAAAAACGAGGAACAAAAAATATATCTAAATCTTGAAGATATATTTAAATTGGAATTAAAGGGATAAATCAAAAATCAAATTTTAATTGTTGATCAGTATTTTCAATTAAAAAATCATTATTTTCAGAGGATTGCAGTATATTTTTTAATGTACTTAGATCATTAAAATCTTTACTTAACCACAAATTCTCATGCTTTTTTGCCAGTATCACAGGCATACGATTATGAATATCGTTAATTTTGTTACTGGCAGCAGTAGTTAAAATCGTAAAAGCGAGAAAGGAGTTACCATCTTCTCTGAATTTATCATATAGACCGGCAAAGGAGAATAAATCTTTATTACGGAGATGTATATTATATTTAATTTTTTTATTATTTTCTTTTTTCCATTCAAAAAAACCAGATGCAGGTATTAAACACCGCTGAGTTGAGAACGACTTTTTAAAAATGGATTTTTTAGCAACTGTTTCACTACGGGCATTAATTATTAATTTATTTGTAAAAGAAGGTGAAAAGCCCCATTTAATAGTGCTGAATTTTTTATTTTTATCCATTATGACCGGTGCTTTTTGAGAAGGAAATATTTCCGGACGGATTGAATAATTGATATTATTGTCTATAATACCATATTTTTTCATTATATTTTCTTTTTTCACTAAAAGATAATATCTTCCACACATAATAATTACACTTCCTCTTGTATTATTATTAATAATATAATATTATATAAGCGAGTTAACCTATACATAATTATATTATAATTTGCTTTTGTTTTAAAAGTATTTTATCAAAAAAGAAATTAAATTTAAATTGCGTTTTTATATTTCATTTAAAATATTATAGAACTTCAATCGAAAGGATGAAAAAATGAGCTATATAGATATTACAAACCTACCTCAATTGCAAAAATGGATGCTTTTTCATCATAAGGATCATAAAATAATATACATAATAGGTTTATTAATTGTTTTATCTTTTTTATTGCATAATGTAACTAAAAGAATGAAAATACCCAGTGTAGTTGGTTATATACTAATTGGTATTATATTTAGTACCAGTATGGTGGAAAATTTACCATTTATCACAAAACATTTTTTGGACTGGTATACATATCTGATAAATTCATTTAGTTATGTAACAATTCTGGCGGTATCATTTATTTCTTTTACTATTGGTACTGAACTATCATTAAAAATATTAAAACGACTTGAGCTGGAGTTTACATTAATTGTTTTACTGGAGTCATTAGGTGCCTTTGGATTGGTTACCTCTGGTATGTTATTACTGGGCAAACCTCTACCTATTGCGATTATACTTGGTTCGATTGCTACAGCTACAGCTCCAGCAGCTACGGTAATGGTTCTTAAAGAATATGGTTCAGGGGGTAAATTGTCAGCAACATTGATGATAGTTTTAGCTCTTGATGAAGCACTTGCTTTAATTATATTTAATTTTGTGGAACCAATTACATTAATAAGTTATTCACCGGGAATTAACTTTACATTTGCAAATGTTATTTTTATACCATTTACTAAAGTTCTAGGAGCAATAGTTCTGGGTTTAATTGTTGGTTATTATTCACAGAAATTAATGATTAATTATACGGAAAAATATGATAAAGTTTTATTAATTCTAGCTACTGTTTTTGGTATATCAGC
>CAYRVO010000250.1:0-2876 GCA_964427565.1 uncultured Halanaerobiales bacterium
AAAATATAATATTCATTTACTGGCAAACGGGTCATATTCAATTTTAATGAAGGCCGTAGAGATGTTTTTATTTTATATTACTTTGTGATTTTTTTAATAAACTAACGGGGGGCTATTTTAAAATGGAAAAAGATTTTATAAATGATGATGAAATATGGGATATTTTAGAAGATAACAAAGAACCTGAGCGGGCAGAAATTGAAGAAATTATGGCTAAATCAAAAGAAAAAGAACGTTTAGAACCTGAAGAAACAGCAAAACTACTTCAACTAAAAGATCCTGACATGTGGGAGGAGATATTTTCTCTAGCCCGGGAACTGAAAGAAGAAGTTTATGGTAATCGAATTGTATTTTTTGCTCCTTTATATATAGGTAATAAATGTATAAATAATTGTTTATATTGTGGTTTTAGAAGAGATAATGAGGCGATTGAACGTAAGACTTTAAGTGAAGAAGAATTAAGAGAAGAAGTTAAAGTGTTAGTTAATAATGGTCAAAAAAGATTGATCTTAGTTTATGGAACACATCCGGAATATAATGCTGATTTTATATGTGATACGATAAGAACTGTTTACAGTACAAAAGTTAAAAACGGTGAAATAAGAAGAGCAAATATAAATGCCTGTCCTATGAAAGTAGAAGATTATAAAAAATTACATGATGTAGGTATAGGTACTTTTCAAATTTTTCAGGAAACCTACCACCATGAAACCTATAATAAAATACATCCCGCTGGAGATACAAAAAGTGATTATCAATGGAGGTTATATGGACTGGATAGAGCCATGGAAGCAGGAATTGATGACTTAGGTCTGGGGGTTTTATTTGGTTTATATGACTGGAGATTTGAAGTGATGGGTTTACTCTATCATACTATACATTTTGAAAAGAAATTTGGTGGTGTAGGTCCTCATACTATATCTTTTCCCCGACTAGAACCTGCTTTAAATACTCCTTTTATTGCCAAATCTAAATATAGAGTTTCTGATGAACAATTTAAAAGGCTTGTTGCAACAATACGTCTTTCAGTTCCGTATACGGGAATGATCTTAACTGCTCGTGAAGATCCAGAAATAAGAAGAGAAGTTATACCACTGGGTGTTTCTCAGATTGATGCGGGAACAAAAATAGGTATAGGAGCCTATAAAAAAGCGAAAAACGGTTATATACCTGAAAAAGAACAGTTTCAAATTGGTGATACCAGGTCTCTGGATGAAGTTGTTAAGGAGACCTGTGCTATGGGATGTATTCCCTCTTTTTGTACTGCCGGGTATCGTGTTGGTAGAACTGGTGATAATTTTATGTCTCTTGCTAAACCAGGTTTTGTTCATAAATACTGTATGCCTAATGCTATAATGACTTTCAAGGAATATCTTGAAGACTATGCCAGTCCAGAAACAAAAACATTAGGAGAGAAGGCAATTAATGAACAGTTAGAGGAATTTGAAGAGGAAAAAAGAAATATGATAGAAGACAATTTAGAAAAAATCAAAAATGGAGCAAGAGATTTATATGTATAACGAAAAATGGATTAAATGGAAGAGCAAAACCATTAAAAATGCTAAAGTTGCCGGTGATCTCAATGATTCTTTGAGATTGCTGGCAACTAAAATTTCTAAATATTATCCGGGAATAAAAATCTGGTTTACACAAAAACTTGGTAAAAGGGAGTCATATATTGCTGGTGCTGGCCAGGAGCAATATATTGCTCCGCAAAAATACAAATTAAATAGTAAATATAATGTTTTTTTGCAGGATAATAATTTGAAGAAAGAAGATAAAGAAAAGATTATTGAAATATGTCGTATAATAATTTCTGAATATTGACATATGATTACAATATTGATATAATTATGAGCAAATGATAATTGTTATCAACTAATTAAATAGAGGAGTGGATAGAATGAAGATTGCTGTTACTGCTAGTGGAAATAATGGTTTAGATGCAAATGTTGATGTACGATTTGGACGGGCTCCATATTTTGCTATAGTAGATACTGATAGCATGGAAGTTAATACTATCAATAATCAAGGTTCAGGTGCTTCACATGGGGCTGGAGTAAGGGCTGCTCAGATAATTGCAGATCAGGGAGTAGATGGTGTAATTTCAGGTAATTTTGGTCCTAAGGCTTTCAGTGGTTTACAGACAGCTAATGTAAGATTATATTCATTTAAAAGTGGTACAGTCAAAGATGCTATAGAAGCATTAAAAAATGATAATATAGAAGAAATAAGTGGTCCCACCAGCCAGGCTCATTCCGGCTTAAGATAATATTGTCAAAATATAAGATAGATATAAGAAGTACTATAAAGTAGTCATGTATTTACATGCTACAGGGAGTGACAAATCTACCCTGGATATCTTTTAATATCATTATATCAGGGACTAAATCCAAATTTAATGAAAAAAATAAACTTATGTTTAAATAGTGATAAATTTTTAATATCACTAACTATATTATACGAGGAGTGATAATGTGGATAAAATTGCTATTCCCAGTAATGGTAATAATGTAGCAACTCATTTTGGCCGTTGTCCGAGTTATACTATTGTAGAAATAGAGGACAATGAAGTAATCAATAAAAAAGAAATTTCCAATCCTGGTCATAAACCTGGATTTTTACCACGTTTTCTTAAAGATAAAGGTGTGGATTGTGTGATAACCGGTGGTATGGGTAGGAAAGCCAAAAATCTTTTTGATAATGAAAGCATAAAAGTTGTAACAGGAGTTACAGGTTCGGTAGATAAAGCACTGGAAAACTATCTGAATGATAAGCTAGAAGATGGAGAAAATATATGTGAGCACTAAAAAAATGATATTTTATTATTGACATATGTTCAAAACTATAGTAAAATATAATTGTAATGAACATTT
>CAYRVO010000251.1:0-2866 GCA_964427565.1 uncultured Halanaerobiales bacterium
TGCTTCTTTCCTATTATAAAAACTGCCAACAGGTTTACTGGGATTGGAAAAAGCCAGATCATTACTGTCCACAACAACCTGAGTTATAATTGTAGAAACAGACTTTTTCAGACCTCTTTTTCTAAATTCCCCGCCGATAGCATTCTGCAGATGGTAACCAATATAACCCTGACTCATCGCTCCACATTCGGGAAAAGGCATCAGAGGAATATTTGTATTATGGGAAAGTTCAAAAACTAGATTAATCATTCCTACCTGGGGACCATTACCATGAGTAATTATAACTTCATGACCTTGCTCAATTAAGTTAGCTATTGACTTTGCAGTATTTTTAACAGCCTCTTTCTGTTTAACTGGAGTTTCACCCAGGGCATTACCCCCCAGAGCAATAACAATCCTTGCCATACACATCAACTCCCTATAAAACATTAATATTATTTACCAAGAGTAGCAACCATAACTGCTTTTATTGTATGCATTCTATTTTCAGCTTCTACGAAAACTAGAGAATGTTTACTTTCAAATACTTCTTCAGTAACTTCCATCTTTTTTATTCCATAGTCTTCATAAATCTTTTTACCGTTCTGGGTATCTGTATTGTGATATGCAGGTAAACAATGCATAAAAATAACTTCCTGATTACTGGTATTTTCAATCATTTCCATATTAACCTGATAAGGTTGTAAGAGATTTATTCTCTCAGCAAACTTTTCTTCTTCTCCCATAGATACCCAGACATCTGTGTAGAGAACATCAGCTCCCTTTACTCCAGCAACTGGATCATCTGTAATCTCTATAGTACCCCCTGTTTCAGCTGCTATTTCTTTACATTCCTGTACCAGTTCTTCTTCCGGCCATAGTTTACGGGGAGAAATTATTTTATAATTCATTCCTGTCTTTGCTGCTCCAATCATTAATGAATTTGCCATATTGTTCCTGCCATCACCTGTATAAACAAAATTTATACCCTTTATACGGCCAAAATTTTCTTTCACAGTCATCAGATCAGCTAAAATCTGAGTAGGATGATATTTATCAGTAAGACCATTCCAGACTGGAATACCTGCATAATCAGCTAAAATTTCCACGGTTTCATGTTGAAAACCCCTGAATTGAATTCCATCAAACATTCTCCCTAAAACACGTGCAGTATCAGCAACAGTCTCTTTTTTACCCAGCTGGATATCATTTTTACCAAGATACTCCGGCATACCACCTTCATCTCTTGCTCCAACTACAAATGCACACCTTGTTCTTGTTGAAGGTTTTTCAAATATAAGGGCAATATTTTTACCCGCCAATGAATTTCCTGTAACACCTGCCCTCTTTAAATCCTTTAAGTTCTCTGACAATTTTAACAAATAATTTATTTCCTCTGTACTATAATCAAGCAAAGTTATTAAACTTTTACCTTTTATGTTAAAACCCATTTTATAACCTCCTTAATTTCTTTATTACCTTAGTAACTACTTAAGTAGTTACTAAGGTAATAAATTATATAAACTTAGCTACTTTTTGCCTTAAACTTTTCAAATTCGGCCCAAAACGATTATCCAGTAAATCCCTATAATATCTGTATATTTCAGCAATATAGATATCGTGAGAAATAAAGGATTCTGCCATAATCATAAAACTTTTATTCTGAGTCCAGACACCATAACTACTTATTTCTTTAAATATTGCAAATAATGATTCTCCCTGATCTTTAATTACAGTTAACCATCTTCCCTTCTGTGCCTGTTCTTCCATCCCATCCATTTCATGATAATAAACATTTTCCAGATTAATCTTACTATCCCCGTAAAATATTAATACTACTTCTACTCCCCGCTTTTCTGCTTTTTTTAATTCTTCAACCAGTAGTTTGAATTCTTCCTGCCATATTTCAAGACTTAATTTTTCCCGGGAAGTATTAATAATATTTCTGACTTTAGTAATAACTTCATCCTGACCATTTAAATGCCACATATAGTCAATCTGAATTCCACTACTTACATCCTGTATATTGGATTCGATAAAGTCAATAGATTCTTCTACATTATTTTTATATCTCTGCAAAAATTCCTTTACAGGTAAAGCTGAATATTTTACCGGATCTTTATCTTCTGTAACCGCCAGTCCCTTATTAACAAGATTTTTCATGGATTCATAAATTTTTGACTGGGGAACCGAAGAATTTTTGCTTATTTGATATGCTGTTACATTTGCTTTCTGTAATAAAGTAAGATATGCCTGTGATTCATATTTGTTAAGCCCAAAATCTGTTAATTTAGCTATGATTTTTTCTTCTTTACTGGCCAAATATATTCAACCACCCTATTTCTATTTTTGTAATACTTTATAGACTCTTTCTATAGCCCAGTCAAGTTCATCTTTACTGATTATTAGGGGAGGTGCAAATCTTACTACAGTATTATGTGTCTCTTTAGCCAGAACACCTAATTTTTTAAGTTCTTCACAATAAGGTCTAGCAGACTCTTTTAATTCTATACCAACAAATAAGCCTTTACCCCTGATATCTTTTATTATGGGATTGGATAGTTTATTAAATTCACGTAATAAATAAGCACCTTTTTCCTTTGATTTATCTATTAAATCTTC
Organism: uncultured Halanaerobiales bacterium; assembly: GCA_964427565.1. Classification (GTDB taxonomy): domain Bacteria; phylum Bacillota; class Halanaerobiia; order Halanaerobiales; family JADQBU01; genus CAYRVO01. Next base: position 2,602 of record CAYRVO010000251.1, read on the forward strand.
TTCTATTAATAATTCAATTGCCCTTCTGGCCACTGCAGCTCCCAGAGGATTCCCTCCAAAAGTAGATCCATGTGAACCAGGTTCAAATACCCCAAGTATATGCTTATCAGCCGCTACAGCAGAAACAGGATAGACTCCTCCACCAAGTGCTTTACCCAGTATATATACATCTGGTTTTACATCTTCCCAATCACAGCCAAACATCTTACCTGTCCTACCAAATCCTGTCTGTATTTCATCAGCCATGAAAAGTACATTATTCTTT
>CAYRVO010000252.1:0-2861 GCA_964427565.1 uncultured Halanaerobiales bacterium
ATTGAATTACCAATAAAAATAATTGCAGAAGACAAGAATATTCAACACAAGAAAAAAATTAATACAAATCTTATAGATAAAGTTAATGTTGAATTTTCAGATATATACAATAACAAACATATTTAAGTTTTGTAATTGTCTGCGAAACGGAATTTAAATATACATATAAGGAGTAGATACCATGCTGACACATTATATATATACTTTATTGTTTCAATTTATACCTGAAGGAATAGCACTCGCTTTTCTTTCATTGGTGTTTCTTGATAAACGTACTAATTTAAAAAATTTATTATTAATTGGCGGAATAAATGGAGGAACTACATTTTTATTTAGATTATTACCAATAAGTTTTATATTCCATACTATTTTAGCTTTCTTGATTCTCACATTATTAATTAAACAAATCTATAATATTAATATCATAGATAGTTTTACTGCGGTATTAAAAAGTTTTATTATACTTGGTATACTGGAATTAATTAGTATAAATATTTTTATTAAAATCAGCAATACTGACTTAAAAAAGATTCTGGCCTCTCCGTTATTAAAGACTCTGGCACTTTTACTACAGGTGTCTATAATATTTATAATCGGTTTTGTTTTAAAATATAGAAGAAAAAAAAAGAAAATGAATCTGTATCAAAAAATAGTAGAAAATCTAAGTAAATATATTACGAATGAACTAAAAATACCGTCTACAAAAAAAGATATACTGCGGTTTGGAATAGAAATATTTTTATCAACATCTATTACTTTATTTCTTTCTATATTTCCTGCTTTTATTTTAGGGACTGCTAAACCTGTAATTATTATACTATTAGCAGGTGCATCTTTAAAAATATTAACAGGAGGAATTCATCTCAAAAGCCCTTGGGAATGTGCTGTTTTTACTTCTATCTCTGTTAATTTACTGGGATTAGTTAGTTATAATTATTATAAAATAATATACAATCACTGGCTCATATTTGTTGTAGTGAGTTTTATCTATATTTTTATATCATTATTATTATGGAGTCCGGCAGATGTTCCGGAGAAACCAATAACAAAGAAGAAAAAAATAAAGTTTTTTAAAATAACTTCTATTGTTTTTACATCAATAATATTTTTTGTGGTTATCTTATTATTTTATTTTAAAGGACCTGTTTTTGGAATACTGTGTACAGGCTTATTATTAGGTTTACTTTTTCAGTCCTTAACAATTAATCCTTTATTCTATAAATTGAGAGAAAATTATTATTATATAAAAAACCATATAGTATCAAATTTTTAGGGGGTGATTTATGTGAAAAAATTCTTTCTTACCGCTTTTGTTACCTTATTAATGACCTTGGCTATGGCAGGTGTTGCCTCTGCCTGTACTTTCTTTTTATATCAGCCTGAATTACCAGAAAATTAAAATTTAATTAGCTGGTAATAATTAAGGTTGCTAACCAATAAATTTATTGGTTAGCAACCTCTTTTTATTTAGCAGTTAAGCGCTTTAATAATCTTTTTACTTTTATAGCAATTTCACTGTCTTCATTTATATTTATAACACTCAACATGCGGATATATAACTCTTCAACAGTTAAAGGTTCTTCATTATCAATATAGTTATACTCTTCAAAATACAGTTCTAATTCTTTGATTTTTTTTGTCAAAAATCTAGCAACAGCGCCATCTCGCAAATTGCTAATAATATATTCAGCATCTCCATTTACTTCTTCTGTTAATTCTGTAACCTCATCAATAAAGTTATTGCTTACTGCATTTGAGTCTAAAAGAACTGAACGATCAACTAATTTTCCGCGTCCTATTTGCCAGTTAGCAGTAAATTCTTCCAGACAGTAACCCAGTTGTTTTATTTCTGGTAATAATTTCTTCTTTTCTTCAGGAACATAATTATTTCTTCCATTTTGCAACAATGTTTTTAATTGACCCCATTTTTTAATACCCAGGTTAAGAAAATGTCTAATTAATTCTATGTCTTCAATTATATACCAGATATGTGCTGAACCGGCACCTGCCCGGGGATTAAAATCAGATACAGAAAGTAGTTCTCTGTATTCCCTGTGAGATAAATCTTCTGCTTCTGGTATATTATCAATATCTATTATTTCTGCATCTATATCAGGTATAAAAATACTTTCCTTACTTTTTTTCTTATCACTGAGATTCAGAATATTATAGTCAACACTATTTTCATTATCCATAATGGTAATCCATTTTTTGACTTCATCTTTTTGGGCAGTAAAGTAAAAACACTGACGGCCCCTGTGAACTAATTGGATTATTGATTTAATAATCGCCTCTGACCTCCTGTCATCAGTATTGGCCAGTATCTCATCCAGATAAATTGGTAAAGATAAACCCTCTTCTCTCCATTCAATAAAAGCCATACGTACTGCCAATAATAGCTGTACACGGGTACCACTTGAAAGCTCATCTAAATGTTTACCTTTTCCAGTTGGCGTTTCAAGAGCCCTGAAAGAAGGGAATTCACCATCATCGATTTCTAATTTGTAATTACCTCTGGTTATTCTTGTAAACAGCTGGTTGGCTTTTTTAAAAACCCGGGGCCTATTTCGGGCAATATCAATCTTACGAATATGATCCGCGAATACCTTACCAACAACTTTCTGATAATCAAGGTAAAGTTCATTTTCCAATTTATCCAGGGATCTTTCTCGATTAGCAAGAGCTTTTTCAATATTTTTTTCTCTTTTAGCTGCACTTATCCTTGCTTGAATATTGCTTATTTTCTTTTGAACATCCTCATATTTTTTAGCCCTGTTTTGCAAATCTCGTTTCTTTACCTCTAATTCTGTTTGATCCTTTTCCAGAATCTTCTCATCAAAACAGGAATACTCTTCCAATCT
>CAYRVO010000253.1:0-2858 GCA_964427565.1 uncultured Halanaerobiales bacterium
AGAGGAGATCCTTTTAAAGGACAGGTTGCTATAGCAGCGGTAATTCTTAACCGTGTTAGACATCCATTTTTTCCAGATAATATAAATGATGTTATTTTTCAACCCTGGCAATTTAGTGCAGTTCATGATGGTCAGTTCTGGTTAACGCCCAATCAGGATGCATATTTTGCGGTACAGGCTGCACTTAAAGGATGGGATCCGACAAAGGGAGCTATTTACTATTATAACCCGGAAACAGCTCAATCTGAATGGGTATATTACCGTAATGTAATTGTTGAAATAGGTAATCATTATTTTGCGGTTTAAAATTTCATTTCAAAATTAGACTGGAGAATAAAGGATGACTTTTTCCTGATAGAATTTATTAAAGTATACTATCAGTGAAATTTAAATGAAGTATGTAAACTAATCTATGACTTTAAAAGAATTTAAGTTTATTTATTATTACGCAAAAACCCTACAGATTTCACTGTAGGGTTTTGTGATTTGCAAATAAAGTTTTTATTATGAAGATATTAAAGACGTTATCCACTTAGATTAAAATGAAGATTTAAGGGTTGTTTACCTTCAATTCCAGCAGATCTTCTAATTTAGTAAAAGTATAGCCATTCATTCTTAATGTTTTTATTATATCAGGTAATACTTTAACGGTGGCTGAAAGATCATGGTTTTCTCCACCTGCAGAATGAAGAAGTAGTATTGAATTATTTCTTACTGCGGGCAGAGTATTTATAAGTATTTTATTAAAATCCATATCGATCCAGTCCCGGGAATCAACAGACCAATGAATAACTTTGTAATCCATATTTTTAAGTTGAGATAACACTTTTTTTGAGACCGCACCATAGGGTAAGCGGAATAAGGATGTTACCTGTCCTGCAGTTTTAGAAAGTATCTTTTCGGTTTTATTAACTTCTTCTAGAAAACGATTTTTATCTACTGCTGTTAAATCAGCATGTGACCAGGTATGATTACCAATAGTATGTCCTTCGTTGACCATACGTTTAACAACAGAGTGATTTTCTGTAACTCTATCTCCAATCAAAAAGAAAGTAGCGGGGACATTATATTCTTTTAATATATCAAGAATTTGGGGAGTAAAAATGCTATCAGGACCATCATCAAAAGTAAGTGCAATTTTATTACCTTTAGCCATTCCAGTTAGATAAAAAGTATCAGGAAATAATTTTTTATAATTGGGTCCCTGATATTTTGGACTACTGGTTTTGGGATAAGGTATTTTCAGTGTTTTTCCTATTTCAAGATTATTTTGATCAATATTTTTATTAGTATCAATTATTTGTTCTATACTAACTCCATACATTTGAGATATCTTATGGAGACTATCACCGGGCTGTATTTTATATCTCCGTAGTCTGGGAGGTATATATAAAACCTGTCGTACATATAACTCATCTGTATTGACTAGCCCATTAAACTTTGTCAGCCTTGCCTGTGAAACACCGAGTTTTTGGGCTATTATATATAATGTATCACCTTTTTTAACCCGGTAGCTCCATGAATTTTCTGTTTCAGGAATTATTAGAATTTGGTCATCAAAAATATTATCTGGCTTATGAAGGTTATTTTTTCGAATTATTTCCTTTACTGTTACACCATATTGTAAGGAAATAGTATATAAATCTTCACCATGTGATACACGATGGACTACAGCAGCCTGGACAGTAAATGAGTAAAATAATAAAATAAATATTAGAACAATAAAATAAATAACTTTCTTATTCATAAAAATTTCTCCTCTCTGAAGTTATATGATTATAATCAATATTACTAGAAAAATTAGAGAAAGCCTACAAGTAAATAATGGAAGGCAATTTGATCTCCCATATTTCCCAGGTTTAAAAATTATATGTTAGTAATTCTTGCTTTTATATTTTAAATAATATAGATTTAATGTATAATGTGTTTGTAACATGAAAAGTTTGTGTAATGAGGTAGATATATAAATAATCAAATAAATCAGAGGAGGCAGCTAATGTCGAGACAGACAATTGCAGATATAGGACTGATATTGGTTACAATCGGTTGGGGGGCTTCATTTCTATTAACAAAAGATACACTTACTGAATTATCTACATATAATCTTCTTGCTTTAAGATTTCTACTGGCTTTTATAATATCATCTTTAATATTTATAAAAAAAATGATAAATATGGATAGAAAGACATTTAAATATGGAATTATACTGGGAATAATATTATATACTGTTTACGGTTTGCAGACAGTGGGGTTAAATTATACTACTTGCTCTAAATCTGCTTTTATAACAGGTTTGAATGTTATATTAGTTCCCTTATTTGCTGCTTTAATTATTAAAAAAATGCCGTCCAAAAAAATTTTAATAAGTGTGATGTTTGCTTTTATAGGTCTGGGTTTAATGACTTTAAATAATAGTTTAAATGTTATAAACCGGGGTGATGTGTTAACATTTTTTTGTGCTATTATTTTTGCTATATATATTTTACTTGTTGGGAAATTTACTGTTAACAGTAGTTCAGTTGCCCTGGCAATTCTTCAGTTAGGGATTGTTGGTTTATTAAGTTTAATAACATCCTATATATTTGAAAATCCTGTACTACCTTCTCAGAACATAATATGGTTTAATATACTGGCTTTAAGTGTTTTCTGTACATCTATAGCTTATATAATACAGAATGTAGCTCAAAGATATACAAGCCCAACTCATGTTGCCTTAATATTTACGGGTGAACCGGTATTTGCTGCTGTTTTTGCCTATATTTTCTTGGATGAAATTTTAAGTATTAAGGGTATACTGGGAGCTATTTTAATATTGGCAGCAATGTTACTGGCAGAATTGGATATAAAAAAGTTATTTG
>CAYRVO010000254.1:0-2822 GCA_964427565.1 uncultured Halanaerobiales bacterium
AGGAAGATGGTAAAGTAATTAGCAGTACCCAGAGAATAGATCCAATTCCAGTTGGCCTGGGAAAAGAAGAGTATCCTGAAGATATTATTGAAAAGATAAATGATAAAGGTTTTAAAGTTAAATCTGTGAAAGCACTTGAACTGGCCCGCGAAGCAGGGAGTCAAAAAATAATTAATACAGTTCTTATTGGAGCCTTATCTGATATGCTTGACATAGAGAGAGGATATTTTCAGCAGTCATTAGAAGAACTTGTTCCAGCTGGTAAAGAAAAAATAAACAAAAAAGCATTTAAGCTGGGCAAGAATAGTTAAATAAGCTTCTTGCATAATTAAAATTTATTTGTTACAATATGAACAAATCTTAAATATAGTCTTCGAGCCATTTTAACCTGGGAACAGAAGTTTATGGTAAATGGCCGTTAGGGTTTAAAGGGAAACCTTTAAGCCTCCCATCATCTGGAAAGGAGGCATCTAATTTTAGGATAGTGTCTGCTGGACACTATTTTTTTTATTGTCTAAAAGGAGGGGATATTTTTATAATACAACTAATTATATATAAAAAACTTAAATCAAGTTAAAGTTTATAAATATTAAAATAAGGAAGTGAAAATATGTTAACATTTAAAAAAAGAACATTAGCTACTTTTCTGCTTGTATTCTCTTTAGTATTTTTGCTAACTTCTGTTGGTACTACATATGTTAAAGCAGAAGAACAGGAATTACTTGTTTATAGTGGTGCAGGATTAAGAAAACCGATGAATGATATAGCAAAGGCTTTTAAAGAAGAATATGGAGTACAAATTAATTATAATTATGGAGGTTCTCAGCATATTTTAACTCAGTTACAGTTGGCTGGTGAAGGAGATGTATATGTTCCAGGTGCCCGTTATTATTATGAAAAAGCCAAAGGAAAAGGTTTAACCACTTATGAAAAGGATGTAGCCTATCATATACCGGTAATAGCTGTTCCTAAAGGTAATCCTGCTGATATAAAGAGTCTGGATGATTTATGTAATGATGATGTAAAATTAGTTTTAGGTGATGAGAAAGCCTGTGCTATTGGTAGATTGGCCCAGAAAATACTGAAAGCAAATAATTTAGCAGAAGAAGCAAATGAAAATATAGTAGCCAAAGCTGCAACTGTAAATGAGCTGGTAGTTTACATCACAATGAAACAGGGAGATGCATCTATTATTTGGGAAGATAATGTTTATGGTATAGAAGATATTGAAATTGTCAGGATAGCAAAAGAAAAAAATAAAATTAAAACTATTCCAGCATGTGTATTAGAAATGAGTCAAAAAGAAGAATTAGCTACTAAATTTGTAAACTTTGTTGCTTCTGAAAAAGGAAAAAATATTTATAAAAACCACGGGTTTAAACCAGTAGAATAGGTGTTGATATTAAGATGTTGAAACAGAAGATACATAAAGAAAACAAAGTATTTATAACAACAATAATAATCAGTATTAGTCTATTAATTGCTTTCATTTTAATAGCAATTTCAATGATTTTAATAAGAGGTTTGCCAAATTTAAAACAAAGTTTATTAATAGAGGAGATACAGTTTGCTATTAAATTAAGCCTTTACACATCTTTAACATCTACATTTTTTTGTATACTGTTTTCTGTACCTATTGCTTATGGTTTGGCCAGGTTTGATTTTACAGGGAAAAGTATAATAAATACAATACTTGATATTCCTATGGCCTTACCACCGATAGTATCAGGGGTAGCTTTGTTACTTTTATTTGGTAATACTGCTTTTGGTCATATACTGGCCGAACATGGTTTTAAATTTGTTTTTACAGTAAAAGGGATTATACTTGCTCAATTTTTTGTTAATGTTCCCTATATATTACGGATATTAAAATCTACTTTTCAGGATATAGATCCCAGATTAGAATTTGTGTCCAGGACATTGGGATATGATAGATTAAAAACATTTTTTAAAGTTACATTACCATTGGCAAAAAATGGACTTATTGCTGGAATTGTAATTACCTGGGCAAGGGCACTAGGTGAATTTGGTGCTGCCTTAATGCTGGCAGGTGCAACAAGAATGAAAACAGAGACTTTACCCATATCTCTATTTTTAAATATGTCCTGTGGAGACTTAAAACTGGGTCTTTCAGCAGCATCTATAATAATTATTATTTCCATTGGCTCATTATTAGTATTTGAAATTCTTGGTGGAAATCGATTTATTATATCAAAGGAGTCGGAATAAAAAATGCTACAGTTAAAAAATGTTTATAAAACTCTGGGAAATTTTAAATTAAAGAATATAAATTTAAATGTTAAAGATGGGGAATATTTTGTAATACTTGGACCAACTGGAACAGGTAAGACAGTTATTCTGGAAATTATAGCAGGAATGTATCATCCTGATAAGGGTAGTTTGATATATGAAAATCAAAATTTTGATAAATTACTACCAGAAGATAGAAACATAGGTTTTGTTTATCAGGATTATGCATTATTTCCTCATTTAACAATAAAAGAAAATATTGAGTTTGGTGTTCAAAATGATGATATTAATCATGTTGATGAAATGCTAGAATTAATGGATATTGATCATTTGATGCACCGTTATCCCAAAACATTAAGTGGAGGAGAGCAGCAGAGGGCTGCAATTGCGAGAGCTATATATACATCACCAGAGATTTTACTGCTTGATGAACCCCTTAGTGCTTTAGATCCGCAGACAAAAAATATGTTTAAGAAAGAGTTAAAAAAAGTACACTCAATATTAGGTACAACAACAATTCATATTACTCATGATTTTACAGAAGCAATGTATTTAGCGGATAGAATTGCTGT
>CAYRVO010000255.1:0-2822 GCA_964427565.1 uncultured Halanaerobiales bacterium
AGAAATTTGCAATTAAAGTGGAAGGAAAAATATTTCAGCCGTTACTGGCATCTTACCTGTTGAATCCATCACAATCATTACTTACACCAGAGGAATTGTTAAAAAGAGAACTCAATCTAACAATTGCCGAAAAAGTAGCAGTTAATAAGAAGAAGTGTTACTTTCTTGCTAATATATTTGAATTAATGGATAAATTATTAAAGAAACTAAAAAGCAAAGACTTGCTTGAACTTTATAGCAATATTGAATTACCACTTATAGAAGTATTATCTAATATGGAATATACAGGGATAAATGTAGATAAAGATTATCTTGATCAATTATCAGCTAAATGGCAAAAAAAGTTGGATAAAATAACAAAAAGAATTCATGAGCTGGCCGGAGAAGAGTTTAATGTAAATTCTCCTAAACAGTTAGGGAAGATATTATTTGAAAAGCTGGGATTACCTGTTATTAAGAAAACAAAAACAGGTTATTCAACCGGTATAAGTGTACTGGAAAAACTTGAAGATAAGCATGAAATTATACCCCTTATTATGGAATATAGACAGTGGTCAAAATTGATATCTACCTATACAGATGCCCTGCCACCATTGATAAATTCTGCAACGGGGAGGATCCATACAAGTTTTAACCAGATGGTTACTGCTACCGGTAGATTAAGTAGTACTGATCCCAATTTGCAGAATATTCCTATCCGCACTGAAGAGGGGAAACAGATTCGGAAGGCATTTGTTCCCACCAGTGAAGATTGGTTATTAATGGCTGCGGATTATTCCCAGGTTGAGCTCAGGGTTCTTGCTGAAATAAGTGGAGATGAGGAATTAAAGAAAGCCTTTAATGAAGGGCTTGATATACATACAGAAACCGCCAGTAAAATATTTACGGTTAAAACGGATGATGTTACTGCTAATATGAGAAGACATGCTAAAGTGATAAATTTTGGTATAGCCTACGGTATGAGTTCTTATGGATTATCAAGAGATTTAAAGATATCCCGGAATGAAGCTGATCAATATATAGCTAAGTATTTCGAACGTTTTTCTGGTGTTAAACAGTATATGGAGGATGTAAAAAAACAGGCCCGTGAAAAAGGGTATGTAGAGACTATGTTTAATCGCAGGCGTTATATACCTGATATAAAAAGCAGGAATTACCATAAAAGAAAATTTGCTGAAAGAGCGGCAATAAATACCCCCATTCAGGGTACTGCTGCTGATATAATGAAATTGGCAATGATTGATTTATACAGAGCAGTTGTTAATAGTGGACTTAATATAAAATTATTACTACAGGTTCATGATGAAATAGTGTTAGAAGTTAAAAAAGAAGAGATTAGTAAAACAGCTGCCCTGGTTAAAGATAAGATGGAAAACACCATTAAATTAAGTGTACCATTAATTGTTGATATGCAGACAGGTAGTAACTGGTGTGATAAAAATGATTATGAGGTGAAAGATAATGCCTGAATTACCGGAAGTTGAAACGATTATCCGGGAATTAAAAAAGATCATAATAAATAAAAAGATTGTAGAGATAAAGGTCCACGAAGCTATGGTTATTGGTTATCCAGATAATGAGCAGAGATTTATTGATGATTTAAAAGGGCAAAAAATCATTAATATTTCCCGGCGTGGTAAATATATTGTAATGTCTTTAGATCGGGAGATGAAATTGGTAATTCATTTGCGAATGAGTGGAAAATTATTGATTAAAGATAGTTCCCAAAAATATAATAAACATAGTCATGTAATATTTAAATTAAATAATGGGCAGGATCTGCGCTTTAACACTATAAGGAAATTTAGCAGGGTCTATCTTGTAAAAAATAGTTGTATGGAAAATGCCGGTGGACTTGTTAATTTAGGACCGGAACCTCTGTCAGATAACTTCACATTGAAAGATTTTAAATCATTATTTAAGGGACGTAGGGCTTTTATAAAATCACTACTTCTTAACCAGAAATTCCTGGCAGGAATGGGTAATATATATACTGATGAAGCACTATTCAGAGCGGGTATAAAACCAGACCGTAAAGCTAATACACTTACAGATAAAAAAATATCTGCTTTATATTCTGCTATCAAAGAGGTCCTTAGAGATGGTATAAATTATGGTGGTACTTCCTTCAGTGATTATGTAAATACGATGGGTCATGAGGGAGATTTCCAAAAGCAACTTATGGTCTATCAGAGAGAAGGTGAAGACTGTCTTAAATGTGGTTGTAAAATAGTAAAAGACAAATTATGTGGACGCAGTACCCATTATTGTCCACATTGCCAGATTTAAAATTTAACACAAATATTTTAATCTCTCATATAATGTATAGATATAGGAGTAATAATAATACATATATGGGGGGCTAATCTTGAATTATTGGTCACTGGCGGTTCTTGCAATTGCTATCAGTATTGACGGTTTTGTTGTGGGTATTACTTATGGATTAAAGAAAATTGCTTTAGGAATTATTCCTTTAATAATTATTAGTGCTATTTCAACAGTGGCAATATATATTACCGGTAATATTGGGGTAGTACTTGCTACAGCTTTAGATGCCAGACAGGCACGTAATATTGGTAGTATTATTCTTATTATTATAGGATTATGGATGGTACTTACTACATATTTTGAGGAGTTTTTTGATTCACATATTCGTGTAATTAAAATATTAAAGGAACCGGTGAAAGCAGATTTTGATAAATCAGGTAGCATAAACGTTTTTGAAGCAGTTTTTTTAGGAATTGCGCTTGCTCTGGATGCTGTAGGTGCAGGATTGGGAGTAGGTTTTACAGGTTTTAATGGGTTATTTTTACCTTTTTTGA
>CAYRVO010000256.1:0-2811 GCA_964427565.1 uncultured Halanaerobiales bacterium
AATTCCCCCTTACTTTATTTACTCCTGGGGACTAAAAAATGTATTTAATTCTTCAATATTTTCTTCTGTAGTTTCTGTACTTTCCGTTAAAAGACTTATAACAATAAATATTATAAGTGAAATTATTAATCCCCATAATCCCGGATCTATATTCCCGGGCATATTAATAAAAAATGTATTGAGAACTATGAAAATTTCTCCAAGAATTATACTCCAAAATGCACCAGTCTTACTACTTTTTTTCCAGTATATACCACCAACTACTGTCGGAGCTAATACTGCCACACCACCTGTAGCAACAGAAAGAATATTACCCAGTAATCCCGGTCTCTGTAAAGCAATAATAACAGAAAACAACCCCAGTAAAATAACTAATGAACGGGCAACTTTATATTGCTGATTGGGAGTAGCATCTTTATTAATATGCTTTTTATAAATATCAGTTGTTATCAATGTACTGGCAGCATGGAGTTGTGAATCACCGGTTGACATAGAAGCTGCAAGTGCTCCTCCGATTATTATTACTGCAAATAAAAGTGGTGTATATTCCAGTAACATTATAGGAAATAGCTTGTCAGGAGAAGGATGTGCGGGATATAATACCTTTGCCGCCATTCCAACAGCTGGAGTTAATACATATAAAAATGTTAAATATGCTGAACTGAAAACCGCAGACCATTTTAAAACTTTAAGTGATCTACCTGCAAAAAACCTGAGAGCTATATGAGGAAACATCATCATACCAATAGTTATAACTAACCATAAAGAATACCATTTACCCCAGGTCAAAGCACCACTGGGACCAGGTATGCTAAATAATTCTGGATTTACTGCTAGTGCCTTTTCAAATGTTGCAAAAACACCACCAAATGCATTATTTACTACTAGATAACCTCCAATAATAATCCCTACAAACATTATAATACCCTGAATTGTATCTGTCCAACCAACAGCTCTGAGTCCTCCCATCCACACATATAAAATCATTGCCGCAAAAAAGATTATTACTCCTGTTGAATAGGGAAGTAAACCATTTGAGATGGTATCAAAGATATAGCCTGAACCAATAGCCTGCATAGAAATATATAAAACTGTAAAAAATATACCAATAATTGCTACAAGCAAGCCTAGAGGTTCACTTTCATAAGTATCACCAATAAATTGTGAAATAGACATATAATTTTTTGTTTTTCCTAAATACCAAAATCTTCTACCCCATAACCAGAATAAAACTCCCGGCAATACGGTCCACAGACCATTAACCCACCAGCCAATACCATGGGTATGAATAAAACCTGTAGTTCCCATAAATGCATATGCACTATGATATGAAGCACTGAATGTAAGGGCCAGTACTAAAATCCCCATTGAACTACTGGCAACAGCATAATCTTTTATACTATTTTCACTTTTCTTATTACTATACCATCCTACAAAAAGCATCATAATTATATAAAGAGCCATAATAATTAGACCAAGATAATTTTCCATTCTTTTTACACTCCTTTATTTGATGATAGCTTATATATCTTTTTTCCAGTGGTCTATTTTAATAACAGCAATTAAAAATGCTACAACTCCAATAATATACCAGAATTGTAACCAGACCCAAAAAGTAGGAAAACCCAGTGTAATAGGTTTTTTTATGGCCCATTTATTTACAAATGCCATTACCGGTGGATTGCACATTATAACCATTAAAATTATAACTGAATAAAATATCTTTTCACCACGAGACATTAATAAAACCTCCTATTATTATAATGTAAGAAGAATAATTTCCCCCAAAAAATATATGTGATTGCTAAATTTATAATTCTTCTTTCTTAATTTTTTTGATTATATTACATAAGTTATCTACAACTAAATCAAAATATTCTTTTCCTTTTTCTTCAGAAGATAAAGTGGGTTTACCGGATGTTCCACCTCCCTTTTCAACAGATTCTTCCATTTCACCTTTACTACTGGGAACATAACATAGAACATTACCTTCGTAAGAAGGATCAACTTCTTTATATGAACTCCCTTGATGAGAGTAATCTTCAGCTTTTTCAAGTTGAACCAATTCCGGATATTTATAAATCATATGTGATGTTTCAATCTCATCTGCATGTCCTATTTTACCCCACTTAAATTCTTTTGATAAATATGCAGGGTCAGCAATATATACTTTAACTCCCAGTTTTCTTTTTGCTTTTTCAGCTGCCATCTGCATCCAGGTAACATTTACTATTCTATGTCCATTTAACAGAATAAATTTATCATAACCATGTTCCTGTAAAGAAGATATTATATCATATAACAATTCAAACAATATTTCAGGCCTAATTGTTACAGTACCCGGTAAAACCATATGATGAGGACTCCAGCCATAATATAGTAAAGGGGCAATCATAATATCCTCTTTTTTAGCCACTTCTTCTGCTATAGATTCAGCTGCATACGAATCTGTACCTAAAGGTAAATGATAACCATGTTGTTCTATACTTCCTATAGGTATTAGTATACTGTTATTAACTTCTTTTCTTCTTTTTTCACTTTCTTGCCATGTACAATTTTGAAGCTTTGTTTTTTTCAATTTAATCACCCTTTAAAAATCTATTTTAATAATAAGGATATTTGGCCGGCCTTTGACAGTACAAATGGTCCGTATTAGCTATCATTACATTTGTCCACCCCATATATTTGCTATATTTCATAAAAAAGTGGTAGGGGAGTACACATGTCCTAATATTAATTATTATAAAATATATTTTATAGATACTTCAGTATAATATCGCACACTTTTTTATTATATTTTTATTTTTCTAA
>CAYRVO010000257.1:0-2804 GCA_964427565.1 uncultured Halanaerobiales bacterium
GACGTAATGGAGATTAGGCACGAGAATCCGGTGGTAACTATTAAAAATACTGTCAAAGAAGCCCTGTTAACAATGACTGAATCGAAAATGGGTTCAACATCTGTTACTAATGACAGCGGTAATTTGCTGGGGATAATTACTGATGGGGATGTACGTCGTTTGCTGGAAAAAGATAATAATTTTATTAATGAGAAAGTAGAAAACTTTATGACGGAAAACCCGATTAGCATAGAACCCGAGACATTGGCTGCTGAAGCACTGAAGACAATGGAGGATAGAGAAATAAATGATTTAGTTGTTGTTAAAAATAATAAACCAGTGGGGATGATTAACTTCCAGGATTTATTACGGGCCCGGGTGTTGTAAATGGAGAAGATGGCAAACCTTATTCTTTATGTAATATTTAGATCAATATGTTTTATAACAAATATTTTACCTGAACGTGGACGTTATTTAATGGGTAAAGGGCTGGGCAAACTGTTTCATAAATTGGTAAAGAGCAGGAGAAAAATCACCAGAGAAAATTTGCAACTAGCTTTTAAAAATAAATCTGATAAGGAAGTAGAGAGATTAACTAAAGAAGTATTTATAAGTATGGGATTAATGCTGGTTGAATTTATATTTCTAGAAAAAATAAACAAAAATAACTTTCAAGATTATTGTAGTGTTGAGGGAGAAAAATATTTAAAAGAAGCATTTTCACGTGATAAAGGAGTAATAATTTACGGAGCACACTTTGGTAATTGGGAATGGATGGCAGCATTCATTTCACTATTAGGATATCCACTTGGTGCAATAGCAGCAAGGCAGCATAATTCTTTTTTTAATAAAAAAATAAATGAAATTAGAGAGAATAAGGGTATAGAAATTATTCCTGACGGTATTAGTGTAAGGCGAGGATACAGGAATTTAAAGAAGGGAAAATGTCTATATATACTTGGTGATCAGGATGCACGTAACCACGGCTGGAATATAAACTTTTTTGGTCAGGCTTCTTCAACTTATCCTGGAGCTGTTCAATTGGCCCGCAGAACAGGAGCGGCTATCGTTCCTACATTTTTAATTCGGGAAGATTTTTCCCGGCATCGACTGGTTTTTAAACAACCGCGAACTGTATCTGCGGATACTTCTGAAGAAGAACAGAAACAAATATTACAGCAATTAGTTAATGTAACAGAAAAAGTTATTGAAGAACATCCTGAGCAGTGGTTCTGGCTGCATAAAAGATGGAAAACAAAGATTTGATAAACCGTTTGTTTTAATATAATAAAGGAGTCATAAGTATGCTGTATTTTTTTTATAATTGTCTTTTATTAATATTACTTATTATATATATGCCGGTAGTTTTATATAGGATGTTTCAGGGAAAATATGTCCAGGGTTTTAAACAAAGGTTAGGATTTTTAGAAGAGGAAATAATTGAAAAATTCAGTGATAAACCCACTATTTGGATTCATGCTGTCTCTGTGGGGGAAGCAGTAGCAGCAGGACCGATTGTTACAGAATTTAAAAAGCAGAACCCCAAGTATAAGATACTCTTTTCGACAGTAACAGATACAGGACAGAAAATGGCCAGTAAAATTGTTACAGAAGCAGATGAAATAATTTATTTTCCTCTCGATTTTACCCCGGTTGTCAACCGGGTTTTAAATGATATAAATCCGGAACTGGTTATCTTGACAGAAACAGAATTATGGCCCAATTTTATCAGATTAGCTACTCGTAAAGGTATTAAAACAATGCTTGTAAATGGTAGAATAAGTGACACCAGTGCAAAGAAATATAAATATCTGGGTCCTTTTATGAAAGATATGATGGATAATATAGATATATTGAGTATGCAGTCAGAATTGGATATGAAATATGCCCTGGATTTAGGGGCTCCACCAGCAAAGGTATATAATACTGGTAATACTAAATTTGATCAGGATTATGGAATGGTAAATAAGAAGGAGAGAGAAAAATTATATAAAGAATTCAAAATTAAAAAAGAGCAGCCGGTTCTGATAGCAGGAAGTACACATGCTGATGAAGAGGAACAGCTACTTTCTGTATATGAAAGGTTAAAAGTAAAGTATTCTGAACTGATAATGATATTAGTTCCTAGACATATAGAAAGAAGTGATAGTATTTCTTCTTTATATAATGATGCCGGTATCGATACAGTAAAGTATAGTTCTCTGGAAGATAGGGAATATGGTTATGACCAGGTGATTATCATTGATAGCATAGGTTTACTGGCCAGGATATATGCTCTAGCTGACCTTGTTTTTATTGGTGGTAGTTTAGTTGATAATGGCGGACATAATATGCTGGAAGCCTCTGCCCACGGAAAATTAACTTTTTTTGGTCCTTATATGTATGATTTTAAAGAGAGTACAGAACTTATATTAAAATATGGGGCAGGGATACAGGTAAATGATACTGAACATTTATTTAAAGAGTTAGATTATTATTTTGATAACAAAAAGGAATTAAAATTTCGTGAAAAAAAAGCTATAGAAATGATTAAAGCTAACAAAGGTGCAACTGAGCGCAATATTAAATTAGCCAATAAATTAAGTAGAGGATAAACAATTATTCTGGGGGCGAAGATGTTGAAATATTTAAAGTTTGTGGATGAATTTGATGAATTTAAAAAAGGAGAAAAGTATATATTAACAGGAATAATAATGACTTTTCTTTTTGGTGGGTTTGGTGATTTAACACCATTGCTCGGATTATTATCAATATTAATTGGATTAATATTAATAATTAAAGATATTGGTTTAGAAAAGTTACTGGATACTCCCCTAACTAGACCA
>CAYRVO010000258.1:0-2797 GCA_964427565.1 uncultured Halanaerobiales bacterium
AAAAGAAAAAAATATTCCTGTAATCAGTGAAATTGAGCTGGCTTATTATCTTACTGATGCCCGTATAGTTGCGATTACCGGTACTAATGGTAAAACTACAACGACAAGGTTGCTAGGTAATATACTAAAAAATTCCAATGTAACAGAAGCCCGGGTAGCAGGTAATATTGGTACACCTTTGATTCAGGAAGTGGAAAAACTTAGTGAAGATGACTGGCTTGTCGTGGAAGTGAGTTCTTTTCAACTGGAAACAATAACTAATTTTCGTCCTGATATTGCTATTTATTTAAATTTTAGTCCTGATCACCTGGATAGGCATAAATCCAAAAAAGAATATTGGTTGGCCAAAAAGAAAATTTTTGCCAATCAGAGGAGTAATGATTTTGCAATTTTAAATTTTGATGATTTACAGGTAATCAAGGCTGCCCGTGATTGCCAGGCAAAAAAATATGGGCTTAGTATGGGAAAGAAGCTTAATAGTGGTGCCTATCTTGAAAATAACAAAATTATTATTTCACTTAATGATAAAGAAGAGGTAATATATGTTGATGAGATTCCTTTGCAGGGGAAACATAATATATTTAATGTTGCTTTTGCAGCTCTGGCAGCAAGAATAATAGGTGTTGAGGTAGATATTATAAAAGAACAGATTAAACTTTTTACTCCCGAGGCTCACCGCCTGCAAAGAATTGATAATGGAAATGAAGAGATAATAATATATGATGATTCAAAAGCAACAAATACCGATGCTGCAATTAAGGCACTGTTATCATTTACAAGGCCGGTGGTGTTGATTGCCGGTGGTCAGGACAGGAATGCAGATTTTTCTGACCTGGCTGAGATAATAGATGAAAGAGTTAAAACATTGATTTTGTTAGGTGAAACTCGCAATAAAATCGCAGACAGTGTATTAAAAGAAGGTTTCAGCAATATATATATGGTAGAAGATATGGAAGAAGCTGTACAAGAAGCAATTCCCAAATGTAATAAAGGTGACTGTCTTTTACTATCACCTGGCTGTCCCAGCTGGGATATGTATAGTAGTTATCGAGAACGTGGTAATGATTATCGGGATTGTTTAATAAAGGTGGGGTATAAAATTGAAAGAAGAAAACACACCTGATATTATAATTATTTTTGTAGTTATTACACTTTTATGTCTGGGATTAATAATGATATTAAGTGCCAGTTCAATCAGGGCCTATAATATATATGGAGATAGTTATTATTTTTTTAAACGCCAGCTTATTTCGGCATTGATAGGAATTGGAGCTATGCTTCTTTTTATGAATATTGATTATAAAATTTACCGCAGATATGCAAAATTAATACTATTATTAACAATTATTATTTTGGGTATTGTTTTAATACCCGGTATTGGTAGACTGGCAGGTGGTTCCAGGCGATGGATAGATCTGGGGTTTATAGGTTTACAGCCTTCTGAACTGGCAAAAATAGGTATAGTTATATATATAGCTCGTTTTATGGCAGATAAAAAAGAAAAATTAGGATCTTTTGTAAAAGGGGTATTACCCCTGGTGATAGTACTTACTGTAGTGTTTGCTTTGATATTAATGGAACCGGATCTGGGTACTGCAGTAACAATTGTTGGTACATTTTTTATACTATTGTTTGTAGCATCTGTTAACCTGAATCATATTTTCTATCTAGTTTTAGCTGGTTTACCTCTGGTATCATTTTTTATAATAAATGAAGATTATAGACGTGAGAGATTATTTGCCTTTCTCGATCCCTGGGCAGATCCTCTGGATACTGGTTATCATATAATACAATCTTTACTGGCACTTGGTTCAGGCGGCATTTTTGGGGTAGGTCTTGGTAACAGCAAACAGAAGTTTTTATATCTACCGGAACCAGGTACTGATTTTATTTTTTCTGTACTGGGTGAAGAATTTGGATTAATAGGTACTTTCCTTATCTTGATATTATATTTCACACTTACGTGGCGGGGATTGAAAATAGCACTATCAGC
Source organism: uncultured Halanaerobiales bacterium (assembly GCA_964427565.1). Classification (GTDB taxonomy): domain Bacteria; phylum Bacillota; class Halanaerobiia; order Halanaerobiales; family JADQBU01; genus CAYRVO01. The sequence goes on from CAYRVO010000258.1 coordinate 1,994, forward strand.
TACAGATATATTTTCTTCTATTCTGGCAGCCGGGATAACTATTATGATTGTATTACAGGCAATCATTAATATTGGGGTGGTTACTGCTTCAATACCTATTACAGGTATTACACTTCCTTTTATTAGTTATGGAGGTACCTCGCTGGTTATAATGTTGTCCGGTATTGGTATATTATTGAATATTTCTCGTAAAACTATTAAATGAGGTGAACTATGAAAGCTGTATTAACAGGTGGTGGAACAGGTGGACATATTTATCCGGCCCTGGCTGTGGCTTCAAAATTAAAAACAGAAGGCTGGGATATTCTATATATTGGTTCAAGGAATGGTTTTGAAGAGGAAATAGTGCCTAAGAAGGGTTTTGAAATGGAGACTATTGATGTAGCACCATTTCCGCGTAGTATTTCACTGGCTTTATTAAAAGCAATATTTTTATCGGGAAAAGGTTTTTTTCAGGCTGGTGCTATTATAAAGAGTTTTGATCCCGATGTAGTACTGGGTACAGGGGGGTTTGTTGCAGGTCCGGTTGTTCTTGCTGCCAGTTTAAGGAATTATCCATCGGTTATTCATGAACAGAATGTTTATCCTGGTATTACCAACCGCTGGCTGGCCTATAGTGTAGATAAAATTGCCTTAAATTTTACTGCTGCACGGCAACATTTTCCCCAAAAAATAAAGTATAAATTTATACGAATTGATTTCTTATAATACTTATTTATTATCTAAAAAAAATCTAATCAGCATAAATAATACAAATTTTGCTCAAAATTGATTAAAGTTTTTTTATAAGGAGCTTTAAATAAT
>CAYRVO010000259.1:0-2785 GCA_964427565.1 uncultured Halanaerobiales bacterium
ATTAAAGAATCTCTTACAGAATTTAGAGGGGTAAAACGTAGATTTGAAAAAAAGGGATTAATTAAAGATATACTGGTAGTTGATGATTATGCTCATCATCCAACAGAAATCAAAGCTAGCCTTAAAGCTGCTCAAAAAACAGGATATGAACGTATTGTTACTGTATTTCAACCACATAGATATACAAGAACTGAACATTTAATGGAAGAATTTAGCAGAGCCTTTGACCTTACAGATCATCTTATTATTACTGATATATACAGTGCTGGTGAAAAGCCTATAAAGGGGGTAAGTGCCAGAAAATTGTTTGATGTAACAGAAAAAAATAGCAATACAAAAGTTGATTATATTAAAGAATTAACTGATGTAACAGAATATTTACAGCAAATTATTAAACCTAAAGATCTAGTACTTACACTGGGAGCAGGTGATGTATATAAGGTTGGTGAAATGTTAATAGAAAATATGAAAAAGAAAAGGGAAATGGCTTGATGGAGGTATAATATGGTGCAGAATAAACTTTTATTTGTGCTGATAGCTATTATAAGTATTATAGCAATAATTTCATACCTTGCTTCACCTATTTTTGAAGTACATAGTATAAACATAAATGATCTAAAATTCATTTCTAAAACTGATATAAGAAGTGATCTTGTTCATTGCAATAATAAAAATATATGGTTAATTACTAAAAATGATATTTGTAAAAGAATAAAGACGAATAATTATGTGAAGTCAGTAGATATAAAGAAAAAATACCCTGATTCATTAAAAATCAATATTATTGAAAGAACTCCGCTTGCTAAAATAAATAATAATGGTCAATATACAGTATTTACTGTTGAAGGTTTTATTCTGGAAGAAGGAGCTATGAAAACTGGATGTAAGATCCCTTTATTAGTGGGAACAGGTTATAGTTTTTCTGGTAATAAATTAAAATTTCCAGATAAAACAGAAAAAATTATACAGGCTTTAGATAATATTGGTCTAAAAGCAAGGAGTACTATTAAAAAAATCACAATTAATAATGGGAAAAATATAAAATTGGTTTTAACTATTAATTCACAACCTGAAGTCTATCTGGGTACTATGAAAGAAATAGTTAAAAAATTTAAAGTTTATTCTTCAATATATCAAAAAATAAATTCAGAAAATATTAATATAAATTATATAGATTTGCGTGTTGTAGATAAACCGGTGATTTGTAGAAAAAAGTAAATTATAACTCAATAAAAAAAGGAAACTTCTAATTAATATAGAAAATATGTATAGAAGGTTATAAAATAGAATTATTAGTACATTTAAAAAGATTATCAACTATGTTTTTACTAAAGTTTTGAGGAATAATTAATAATTAATATTTAAAAAAATTTCATGCTTTTTTGGACAAGTTAGGATTATTTAAAGATTTAGTATTAATTTATAGGAAAGGGGGTAATTAATAGATGGATCGCAAAAGAATTATTGCTGGAATTGATATAGGAACTACAAAAATATGTGCTATAATTACAGAGGTAACCCCAAATGATAATATGGAGATTATAGGTATTGGCCTTACAAATTCAAAGGGATTGAGAAAAGGTATAGTTGTTGATATAGATAAAACAAGTTCTGCAATAAATGCAGCCGTAGAGAAAGCTGAAAGAATGGCTGGTATAAGTATTAATTCAGCTTATGTAGGTATTGCTGGTTCTCATATAAGATCTGTTAACAGTCATGGGGTTGTAGCTGTAACTGGTTCTGAAAAAGAAATTAAAAAGAGTGATATAGATCGTGTTATGGAGGCGGCACAGATTATACCTTTATCTGCTGAGGAAGAAATTATTCATGTACTTGCCAGGCAGTTTATAGTTGATGGTTGTGAAGGTATAAAAGATCCCTATGGAATGTCAGGTGTACGTCTGGAAGTAGATGCTCATATAGTAACTGGTTCGACTGCTTCTATTCAAAATTTGGTTAAAAGTGTTCTCAAAGCAGGTTTAGAGGTTGATGATATTGTACTTGAGCCACTTGCTTCCAGTAAAGCAGTTTTAAGTGAGGATGAAAAGGAACTGGGTGTTGCCCTGCTTGATATGGGTGGTGGAACTACTGATTTTGTTGTTTTTCATGATGGTAGTATTTCTTATACGTCTGTTTTACCTGTAGGTGGTAATCATGTTAGTAATGATATTGCAGTAGGATTACGGACCCCTGTATCAGAAGCTGAAAAGATTAAGATTAAACATGGGTGTGCTATTGCCAGTAATGTTGGTGAGGAAGAATACATAGAAGTTATGTCTGCAAGTGGTCAAAAGAAGAACAATATATCTCGTAGGGTTCTGTGTGAAGTTATAGAACCCCGTATGCAGGAGATATTTGCTATGGTAGGGGATGAGCTTAATGAAGCAGGTCCCAGAGATTTAACACCGGCCGGTCTGGTCTTAACCGGAGGTGCTTCAATGCTTGCGGATGTAAGTCAGTTAGCAGCAGGAATATTAGATTCACCTGTAAGATTGGGTGAACCTGGTGAATTCAGTGGATTATCACAGACTGTAGATAATCCCGTATATGTAGAAGACGGAGAACAAGTACCGCGGGCAATATTTTCTACTGCAGTAGGTTTGATAAAATATGGTGCAAGCTGTAAAAATGTAGAGCAGAGTAATACCAGTTCGGAATTAGTTAATAAATTTTTTCAGAGACTAAAAAACTGGTTTAACGATTTCTTCTAAATGTAAGGAGGGGTTAAATTGTTTGATATAGGTACAGAAATAGAAAACTTTGCAAATATTAAAGTTGTAGGGGT
>CAYRVO010000260.1:0-2782 GCA_964427565.1 uncultured Halanaerobiales bacterium
TCCTCTCACAATTTCTCAATTTCTTGCCCATAAATATTAGTTAAACATATTCCAAATCTATTTTTAAACTTCTTCTTATTTATACCTTTAATTAATCTCAAACCCATAATAATCATTTCTGCTCTTAATTCTTTTTCTTCTAAAAAATTAGAACTTTTAATTGGCAGGTCACCAGATAATAGTTTTTTTGTATATCTATAAGTATCGGCAACATTGTAAAACCTCCTGTAGCCATCAAAACTATGAGCAGCTGGTCCCAATCCCAGATAAGGATCAAACTGCCAGTATACTTTATTATGTTGTGCTTCATATCCTGGGCAGGCAAAACTTGATATTTCATAGTGCCTGTAACCAGCTTGTTCTAATTTTTCCCGGGCCATATTATACATCCTGGCATCTAGTTCTTCACTTACTGTTTCTAATTCACCTTGTTTTATCCTTTTTCCCAATGGTGTATCCTCATGAATTTCCAGGTTATAGGTAGAAATATGCTGGGGAGCCATCTTCAATGCCTGTTTTAGAGTTTGCAACCAGTTTTTACATTTTTGACCGGGTAAAGCAAAAATTAAATCTAAATTCATATTGTCAAAAACCTTAGTTAGATTCTTGATTATTCGCAATGCCTGTTTACTATTATGCATTCTACCTAGTAAATCAAGCTCCTGATCATTAAATGACTGGACACCAAGACTAATACGGTTAACACCACATTGCCTATAACCTTTTATTTTATCCCTGGAGAGAGAATAGGGATTAGCTTCCAGGGTGATTTCTATACCTTCTCTTATAAAAAAATTATCTTTTATACATTTTAAAATTTCGGCAATTTCCACCGGAGTAAGTAACCCCGGTGTACCACCACCGAAATATATAGTTCTTACCTTCCGGTATTTTATTTTATCTGCATAAATTTTTAACTCTCTTTTTAAGGCCTTAATATATCTATCCTTTTTTTCTGAACTATAAGTTTGTGAATAAAAATCACAATAACTGCATTTCTGTAAACAGAAAGGAACATGTATATAAATAGCAAATGGTGAGCTGTAGTTAATTTTATTCATCTTCATTCCTCTTTAAAACAGCCATAAAAGCCTCCTGGGGAATATCTACACTACCAACCTGTTTCATCCTTTTTTTTCCCTGTTTCTGTTTTTCCAGAAGTTTGCGCTTTCTTGAAACATCCCCTCCATAACATTTCTGAAGTACATCTTTCTTTTTAGCAGGAATATTCATCCGGGTAATTATATTGTTACCGATTGCAGCCTGAATAGGTACCTTGAACATCTGGCGGGGAATAATCTTCTTTAATTTACGGGCTAAAGAACGTCCTTTTTTTTCAGCATCTTCTCTGTGTATTATAATGGATAAAGCATCTACAGGTTCTTTATTTACCAGTATATCAAGTTTAACTAAATCTGAAGGACGATAACCAATTAATTCATAATTAAGTGTAGCATAACCACGACTTTTGGATTTCAATAAATTAAAAAAATCTGTAATTATATCACTTAAAGGTATCTCATATACAAGTGATACCCTGTCTTCATTAATATATTGCATATCAAGAAATTTACCACGATGATTCTCACATAATTTCATAACCTGTCCAATAAATTCTTCCGGTAACTGAATTGTAGCTTTTACATAGGGTTCTTTTATTTTTTCGATTTTGTTCTCATCAGGAAAACGAGCCGGGTTTTCAATCTTTAAGTTTTCATCTTCTTCAGTTACTATATTATAGACAACACTGGGAGCAGTAATAACTAATTCCAGTCCGTATTCCCTTTCCAGTCTTTCCTGAATTATTTCCATATGCAGAAGTCCCAAAAAACCAGCCCGAAAACCAAAACCCAGGGCTTCCGAAGTTTCCGGTTCAAATGTAAAAGAAGCATCATTTAACTGTAGTTTTTCTAAGGCTTCTTTCAATAATTCATAGTCTGCATTATCAGTTGGATAAAGACCACTGAAAACCATTGGTTTCACTTTTTTATAACCAGGTAATGGTTCTTGTGCCGGGCTTTCAGCCAGGGTTATTGTATCACCTACACGGCAGTTTTTTACATTTTTAATACCGGCTATTACATAACCAACTTCTCCTGTTTTTAAACTACCTACACTGCTCATCTCCGGGTTAAATACACCTACTTCATCTACCTCATAAATATTATTATTGGCCATCAATTTAATCTTTTGCTCCGGTTCTACCATACCATCTACAATCCTAACATAAGCAATTACACCCCTGTATTCATCATACATAGTATCAAATACCAGGGCCCGCAGCGGTTTGTGGGCAGTATTATTAGGTCCCGGAATCCTATTTATAATAGTATTCAGTACCTTTTTAATACCTGTTCCTTCTTTAGCACTGGCCAATATAGCCTCATCAGGGTCAATACCAATATCAACAAGCTGTTCCCTGACCATATCAGGATTAGCACCGGGTAGATCAATTTTATTTATAACAGGAATTATCTCCAAATCATTCTCCAGAGCCAGATAGATATTGGCAACGGTCTGAGCCTCAACTCCCTGAGCAGCATCAATAACAAGCAAGGCCCCTTCACATGCTGCCAGACTCCTTGACACTTCATAGGCAAAATCGACATGCCCGGGGGTATCAATTAAATTTAATTCATATTTATTATAATTAATACGTACAGCCTGGGCCTTTATAGTAATTCCTCTTTCTCTTTCCAAATCCATATTATCCAATATCTGCTCTTTCATCTTACGTCCACTGATTGTATCTGTAAATTCCAAAATACGATCAGCAAGTGTT
>CAYRVO010000261.1:0-2771 GCA_964427565.1 uncultured Halanaerobiales bacterium
AACTGGCTGATGATTTTGATTGTGCCCCCTCACAGATTAATTATGTACTTGATACTAGATTTACAGTTGAGAGAGGTTATATTGTTGAAAGCCAGCGTGGTGGTGGAGGCTATGTGCGAATTATTAGAGTAAAAGTAGATTCAGAAAGCAGAACTTTGAAAAATATAATATCTGGTTTAGATGAACCCGTTACCCAGAAAAAGGCAGAAGGTATTATTGCCCGTCTATATGACAATAATGTTATTACAAAGAGAGAAAAATTTCTGATGAAAATGGCAATACACAGAAGGGTAATAGGAGTTGATCTACCATATAGAGATTATATTCGGGGAAGAATACTTTCATCTATGCTAGAAGTTATTCTTAGATACTGTGATGAGGAGTGATTTTTATGCTTTGTCAGAGATGTGGTAAAAGAGAAGCGACTGTGCATCTCACAAAAATAATAAATGGTGAAAAAAATGAATTATATTTATGTGAAAAATGTGCGCAGGAATTAGGTCATATTTCTTTACAGGGAAATGATACTTTTTCTTTACCTAATTTATTAGCAGGGATATTAAATCCTGGCTTGGAATCATCAATTAAACAGACAGATAATTATATGGAATGTGATACATGTGGTATGACATTTAGTGACTTTAGTGAAAGGGGATTACTTGGTTGTTCTGAATGTTATCAAAACCTTTCGGAACGCTTAGAACCTTTAGTTAAGAGGATTCATGGGAGTAATAATCATATTGGTAAGGTTCCCAAAAGAAAAGGTGGGAATTTAAGAATGAAAAGAAAAATTGATAAATTGAGGCAGGATATGGATACAGCAGTAGAAAAAGAAGATTTTGAAAAAGCTGCGGAAATAAGGGATAGAATTCACGAGTTGGAAGATAAAATCGGGAGTGAATAGATATGTCAGCAAATTTCAATTTAAGTACCTGGATATCTGATGGTGGTCCTGAACAGGATGTGGTTTTAAGTAGTCGTATAAGATTAGCCCGTAATATAGAAGGGATACCATTTCCCAATAGTGCGGGACGGGAAGAATTACAGGAAGTGACAGATCAAATTTGTGCAGCGATAAAAGATAATAAAGAAGAATTGCGTTATATTAATATGTCTGATTTACCGGAAATAGAAAGAGGATTACTTGTTGAAAAAAATATGGTCAGTCCGGAATTTTCTAAAAAAGGATCAAGTAATGGTATATTAATAAATGATAGTGAAAGAATTAGTGTTATGATAAATGAAGAAGATCATTTGAGAATCCAGGTTTTGATGCCTGGCTTACAGCTAAATAAAGCATTTAATATGGCTGATGAATTGGATGATGAGTTTGAAAAAGGAATTGACTATGCATTTTCAAAAAGATGGGGTTATCTGACAGCCTGTCCTACTAATCTAGGAACAGGATTGAGAAGTTCAGTAATGGTTCATTTGCCGGCATTAAATATTACTGATAATATTTCAAAAATGCTGGAGGCAGTATCCAAACTGGGCCTTGTAGTCAGAGGTATTTATGGTGAAGGCAGCAAATCCATTGGCAATATATACCAGATATCAAATCAAACTACCATGGGAAGTATAGAGCAGGATATTATTAATAATTTAAAGAGTGTTACCCAAAAAATTATTGAACAGGAAAAGAATGCCCGTAATAATCTTATGAAAAATGATGAGATTAAATTAAAAGATAAAATAAAAAGATCTTTTGGTATTTTGAAATTTGCGCATACTATATCAAGTAAAGAAGCCATGAAATTACTATCAGATGTAAAACTGGGTATAGATATGGGAATAATAAGTGATGTAGATACTCGCTTGTTGAGTAAATTGATAATAATGATAAGGCCTTATCATTTGCAAAAATCTGTAGGAAATGAACTTTCAACGCAAGAAAGAGATGTAATAAGGGCTGAATTGATACAATCCAAATTAAATATGTAAGGAGGTAAATATAAATGTTTGGCAGATTTACAGAAAGAGCAAGAAAAGTATTGAGTAAGGCAGAGAAAAATGCTATTAGTTTAAATCATAATTATGTAGGTACAGAGCATATATTGTTAGGACTTGTTACAGAAGGTCAGGGAATAGCTGCTAGAGTTTTAACAGAAAAAGAAGGAATTACAGAAGAAAAGATTTTAAAACAAATAAAAAGTATGATTGGGGAAGGCAAACAAAAAGTTTCAGGCTCAGTAGGATTAACTCCACGTTGCAAAAAAGTATTAAATCTTTCTATGGATGAAGCACGGAGACTGGGGCATAATTATATTGGTACAGAGCATATATTGCTCGGTTTAATAAGAGAAGGTGAAGGAGTAGCAGTAAGAATTATTACTCAGCTTGGTGGTGATCTGGATAAAATCAGAGAAGAAATTATTGAGTTGCTGGGTGGCAAAAATAATACCCAGCCCCAGAAAACAAAAAAAGATAGTGATACTTCCAATCTTGATGAATACAGTCGTGATCTAACAGCAATGGCTAAAGATGGTAAGTTAGATCCTGTTATTGGTCGTGATAAAGAGATTGAACGTGTAATTCAGGTATTAAGTAGAAGAACTAAGAATAATCCTGTTTTAATTGGTGAACCAGGTGTTGGTAAAACAGCAATAATCGAAGGGCTGGCTGAAAGAATAACTACTGATAATGTCCCTGAGATATTATTAAATAAGCGGGTAGTAGCCCTTGATTTGAGTTCCTTAGTTGCTGGTTCCAAATATAGAGGCGAATTTGAAAAACGTCTAAAAGGAGTTATGAATGATATTATAGAGAATGGT
>CAYRVO010000262.1:0-2754 GCA_964427565.1 uncultured Halanaerobiales bacterium
CTGAAGCTGCTATTAGAGCAGGATGCCGTTATTTTTTTGGTTATCCAATAACTCCTCAGAGTGAACTACCTGAATATTTAGCAAGAAAATTTCCGGAAGTCGGGGGTGTATTTTTACAGGCTGAGAGTGAAGTAGCAGCCAGTAATATGGTATATGGAGCTGCTGGAGCCGGAGCAAGGGTCTTAACCTCTTCTTCCGGGCCGGGAATAAGCTTGAAAGCAGAAGGTATTTCGTATATTGCCGGGGCAGAACTACCAGCTGTTATTATAAATATAATGCGCGGTGGACCTGGTCTTGGTTCAATACAACCTTCTCAGTCAGATTATTTCCAGGCGACAAAAGGTATGGCCCATGGAGATTTTCGTTTGCTTGTACTGGCACCATCTTCAGTTCAGGAAGCAGTTGATTTAACGATAGAAGCCTTTGATCTTGCTGATAAATATCGGAATCCTGTTATGCTTGTTGGTGATGGTATGATTGGTCAGATGATGGAACCGGTTGAGTTCAAGAGAACTGTAGATCCTGAAAATCTTCCTAAAAAGGAATGGGCTACAGATGGGGCAAAGGGTAGAGAAAAAAATATAATAACTTCTCTATTTCTTGAACCTGAAGATTTAGAAGCTCATAACTGGAAATTGAAGGAAAAATATAACAAAATGGAAGAAAATGAAGTCCGATATGAAACTTATAATTTGGAAGATGCAGAAACTGTACTGGTTGCTTTTGGTACAACAGCCCGAATTGCTATAAGTGCAATTGAACAGGCAGAAGAGGAAGGATTAAAGGTTGGTTTAATACGACCTGTAACACTGTATCCTTTTCCCTATGAAATTATTAATAAAACTGCAGATAATGCCGATAGATTTTTATCAGTAGAAATGAATACAGGCCAGATGGTTGAAGATGTACGTCTGGGAGTTGAAGGTAAAAAACCTGTATTTTTCCACGGCAGACCCGGGGGAATGGTACCTACTCCTGAAGAAATTGTTAACAAGATTAAAGAAATAGGAGGTGGAAAATAATGAAGCAGGTTGCTGGTTATCCTAAATCACTGTCAGAGAAACCATTTCATTATTGTCCCGGATGTACACATGGAATAATACACAGGTTAGTTGCTGAAGTTATAGATGAACTTGAATTACAGGAGGAAGCAATTGGAGTTGCACCGGTAGGTTGTTCTGTTCTGGCTTATGAATATTTTGATGTTGATATGCACGAAGCAGCTCATGGAAGGGCACCTGCTGTTGCTACAGGAATAAAAAGGGTTCATCCTGATAATTTTGTATTTACCTACCAGGGGGATGGTGATCTGGCTTCAATTGGTACAGCAGAAGTTGTTCATGCTGCCAATCGTGGTGAACTAATTTCAACTATTTTTGTTAATAATGCGATATATGGTATGACTGGTGGACAGATGGCTCCAACTACATTGCTTGGTCAGAAAACTACAACTTCACCTTTTGGAAGGGAAAACAAAAAAGCAGGGAATCCTATAAAAATATCCGAAATGTTAACAGAATTAGATGGTTCAGCATATATTGCCCGAGTGTCTGTTCATGATCCCAAACACATAAGACAGGCTAAAAAAGCAATTAAAAAAGCTTTTAAAACTCAGTTAAAAGGAGAGGGCTTTTCTATGGTAGAAGTTTTATCTTCCTGTCCAACAAACTGGGGAATGAAGCCTGTAGATGCACTTAAATGGTTAAAAGAAAATATGATAGCAGTTTATCCACTTGGTGAATTAAAATCTTCCGGGGAGGTGGAGTAAATGAAAGAAGAAATAATTATTGCAGGTTTTGGAGGCCAGGGTGTAATGTCTCTGGGGAAATTACTAACATATTCCGGGATGAAGGAGAACTATGAAGTTTCCTGGATGCCGTCTTATGGACCAGAAATGCGTGGAGGTACTGCCAATTGTACTGTGATTATTTCCGATAAAAAAATACCTTCTCCACTTTCTTCAAAGCCGGATACTATTATAGTAATGAATCTACCATCACTTCAGAAGTTTGTTCCTGTGGTTAAAGAGGGAGGAACTGTGTTTTTAAACTCGTCTCTAATAAATTGTGAAGTAGAGAGAGATGATGTTGAAGTTGTAGAAGTAGCGGCAAATGATATTGCAAATGAACTGGGTAATAGTAAAGTGGCCAATATGGTAATAACAGGTACTTATTTAGCCTTTAAAAAAGTGATAAAAATTGAAACGCTAAAAGAATCACTTAAAGATGTTTTACCCGAAAGAAGGCATGATTTGATTCCTTTAAATATGAAGGCAATTGATAGAGGAAAAGAGTTAATATAAAATGCTAAAGAAAATGTTAGAAGGATCCATTTTAAAGTGGATCCTTCTTAATTTTATAATAACTATCTATATCCTCTTTGATATAATTCTTCCAGTTGTTTGTTTTTACTTTTCTTTTTTTTATTGTTATTAAAGTTATTATCAATAATAATTTCATGAATAGCAACAACTGCAGTTTTAGCTTTGATTTGATTATCGATAGCCTTATGTAATATATCGTTTATTTTATGATGATTTTTTTGTGAGACACCGATAACATCTAGTAAAAGGCGGTCAATTTCTTCTTTTATTGGTGAACAATCATCTTTATTATCTAAATTTTTTCTTAATTTTATTAGTCGGCAGACAGTTTCGGATCTTGATAATATAGTAATCACCTCCAGGGTTTAATAAGCATTTTGTCGATAATCATGTTCCTGAGAACTTTCAAAGGCAAATTGGTATCCTTTTGT
>CAYRVO010000263.1:0-2750 GCA_964427565.1 uncultured Halanaerobiales bacterium
CTACCGGCTACTGTAAAAAATATTGGTCAGAGACCGGAAGAAATATTTGCCGGCTGGTATGAAGTTATGGATATTGTAGGAAAAAAAGAAATGGGAAATATACCTTTTGGTGCTATTGCTATGTGGACATTTATGGATAAATTAGGAGCCGGTTTACAGCAATTTATGGCTGGGGCCAGGAAATTTGATATTTCTGCAATTGATTGTTCGGACTTAATTTCAGCTAATAGAGAAATGGAAAATGAGACGGGTATTCCCTTTTTAACAGAAGCTCTTTCCCGGGAGGCAAAGAAAATATTAAGAAGTTAGCAAGATAGTACACAAATGTCGGGCCAGTATTAACTTCGTGACTGTGTCATTCTTTATTGTAATATATATTAAAATGTTCACTTTAATGTGATTGAGATTTACAGTTATTAGTGTTATAATTAAATAGGAAAAATATAATGTCAGGGTTATACCCTGGCATTTGTTTTAACTATTATAATATTTTTTGCAGGTAGTTATAATTAATATATCTGCAGGGAATTTTAATTAAGGGTGATTTTAATGTTTAAATTTATTAAAAATTTATTTAAAGATCCCAATGAAAAAGAATTAGAAAAATTGCAACCACTAGTGGATGAAATAAATGATCTTGAATCTAAAATACAGAGTTTGAATGATGCTGAACTTAAAGCTAAAACTGAAGAATTCAAAAAAAGATATAATAAGGGAGAAACGCTAAATGAATTATTACCAGAAGCTTTTGCAGTAGTTCGGGAAGCTGCCCAGCGCTCAACTGAAGAAAAGTTTCGCCATTATGATGTACAGTTACTGGGGGGTATTGTACTTTATCAAGGTAAAATAGCGGAGATGAAAACAGGTGAAGGTAAAACACTGGTTGCTACTTTACCTGTTTATTTGAATGCCTTAAGTGGTAAAGGTGTCCATGTAGTTACAGTTAATGATTACCTGGCGAAAAGAGATAGTGAGTGGATGGGTCAGATTTATCGTTTCCTGGGACTAGATGTAGGTGTAATTGTAAGTGGTATGTCTCCTCAGGAACGGAAAGAAGCCTATCAGGCTGATGTTACCTATGGTACAAATAATGAATTTGGTTTTGATTATTTAAGGGATAATATGGCTACTAATCCCGAAGATGTAGTTCAGAGGGAGTACAATTATGCTATCCTGGATGAAGTTGATAGTATTTTGATTGATGAAGCCAGGACTCCCCTGATTATATCAGGGCCGGTACAGGAATCTACTAAGGATTATAAGAAATTTAATAGAATAATTCCTCGCCTAGTTGCTGACAGGGATTATGAGGTTGATGAAAAAAATAACAATGTTACTTTGACAGAAGAAGGGGTAAGCCGGGTTGAAAAGAAACTACATGTAGATAATCTTTTTGATGACCAGAATTTTCATCTTCACCATCAGGTTAATCAGGCTTTAAAAGCCCATACCCTGATGAAAAAAGATCGTGATTATATTGTCAAAAATGGTGAAGTTAAAATAGTTGATGAATTTACAGGTAGAATAATGGAAGGCCGGCGGTATAGTGAAGGACTTCATCAGGCTATTGAAGCTAAAGAAGGAGTGGCTGTCAATAAGGGTAATCAAACATTCGCCAGTATAACACAGCAAAATTATTTTCGTATGTATGATAAATTATCCGGAATGACGGGGACAGCAGCTACAGAAGAAGAAGAATTTATAAAAATTTATGATATGGAAGTTATTGTAGTACCTACAAATAAACCACTTATTCGGGAAAAATTACCCGATAAAGTCTATAAAACTGAAGAAGAAAAGTTCCGGGCTGTTGTTGATGAAATTGCCAGAAGACATGAAAAAGGCCAACCTTTACTTGTTGGTACTGTTGATATCGATAAGTCTGAAGATTTAAGCAGGAGATTGAAAAGAAGGGGTATCAAGCACAATGTTCTTAATGCCAAGAACCATGAAAAAGAAGCTGATATAATAAAAGATGCCGGGCAAAAAGGTAGTGTAACTATTGCTACTAATATGGCCGGTAGAGGTACTGATATTGTACTTGGTGAGGGTGTAAAGGAACTGGGTGGTTTACATGTACTGGGAACTGAGCGCCATGAAAGTAGAAGAATCGATAATCAGCTACGTGGACGTTCTGGACGTCAGGGAGATCCAGGTTCTTCTCAATTTTATGTTTCCCTCGAAGACGACCTGCTCCGACTCTTTGGCTCAGATAATATAGCTTCTATTATGGATAAAATTGGAATGGAAGATGGGGAACCGATTGAACACAAAATGATTACCAGATCATTGGAAAAAGCCCAGAAGAAGGTTGAAGGAAGAAATTTTGATATCAGAAAAGCGATTTTAAAATATGATGATATATTAAATAAACAGCGTGAAGTTATTTATAAACAAAGGCAACAGGTATTGTTTGCTGATGACATGGAAGAAATATTATTAAATATGCTTGATCATGTAGTTGATGATATAATGGACCTTTATTTATCAGAAGATATACACCCTGGTGAATGGGATATTGCAGGTTTAAAAAGTTATCTAAAACAATTTAACCTGGCAGAATATATTGAAGAAGAAAAATTGGATAGTAGAAATCGAGAAAAAATAGCTTCTTTTATAGGAAATGTTGCCCGTAAAGCTTATAAAGATAAAGTTAATGAATTGAGTGAAGAAATAGTTAATGAACTTGCTAAAGTATTAGCTCTTCGTATTATAGATCGTAAATGGATGTCTCATCTTGATAATATGGA
>CAYRVO010000264.1:0-2736 GCA_964427565.1 uncultured Halanaerobiales bacterium
AAATGAAACAGTAGATAAAAAATGGATCGATAAATTTCAGAAAGCTATAAAAGAAGCTGAGGCTGAATTAGAATAATAACAACTCAAATTCAAACCTGGGTCTGAAGTATTGTGGGCCCAGGTCTAGATCTAATTAGGGGAGGGGGCAAAATGGAGAATTCAACAATTTTTGAAAAAATAAGTCATTATCTAAGTAAGTTTGTTGGTTATATTTGTATTTTAATGGGTATAGTTATGACAACAACTACTCTAGTAGGAATTTTATTTCGTTATGTTATGACTAATCCATTACCCTGGACTGAAGAGCTTGCTCGATATACAATGATTTGGATGGGATTGTTAGCAATTAGTATAGGAATAAAAAATAATTCTCATTTAGGAGTTAACCTATTTATCAATTTTTTTCCGCGGAGTATTAGAAAAATTATTTTATATATAACTAGGATATTAATATTTTATTTTCTCTATATGTTATTAACTTACGGTTATAGTATGGCATTAAAAGGAATGAATCAAATAGCACCTGCTTTACGAATACAGATGTTTTACGTGTTGGTGTCTGTACCTATAGCAGCATTACTATCCATAATACAACTTATTCTTATTACTATTATTGATATAAAAAATATGATGGTAAATGGTAAAGAAAAAAAGGAGGGAAAAAATAATGCCGGCCTTCATAGCAATAACATTTAGCATACTATTAATATTAGGAGTTCCGATAGGTTTTACTATTGGTATAACATCTATTTTTTCAATTTTCAAGTCGGGTATGCCTGTTCTTTTAAATATAGTACCTCAACGTTTTTTTGCAGGTATTGATATGTTTCCAATTATGGCAATGCCTTTTTTTATGATTGCTGGTGAGTTAATGAATCGATGTCGTATTACTGGAAGTTTAATAGATTTTTCAAATTCTATAGTCGGACATATACGCGGTGGGCTAGCACATGCTAACATTGTGGCCAGTATTTTTTTTGCAGGTATTACGGGGGCGGCTGTAGCTGATTCAGCAGCAATAGGTTCTGTTTTAATACCAGCTATGGTTGAAGATGGTTATGATGAAGATTTTAGTGCTGCAATTACTGCTGCTTCTTCAATTATTGGACCTATTATTCCCCCAAGTACTATTATGGTAATATATGGTTCAGTAATGGGGGTATCAATTGCAGGTCTTTTTGCTGCAGGTTTTGTTCCTGGTTTATTAATTGCTATAGTGTTAATGGTTATGACATACTTTATTTCAAAAAAAAGAAATTATCCAAAAGAAAATTCCAGAACTTCTTTTAAAGAATTTTTATCTGTTTTTAAAAAGAGTATTCTTGCTTTAATATTACCAATTATTATTTTAGGTGGTATTTTGACAGGGTTTTTTACACCTACAGAAGCAGCTGCGGTATCAGTATTTTATGCACTTATAATTGGTTTTTTTGTAACCAAAAGTCTTAATATATCTGAACTTCCAGAAATATTTTTAAACACAGCGAAAAAAACTGGTGTTATTTTCTTAATAATGTCTACAGCTTCTGTACTAAGCTTTTTTCTTGCTAGTGAAAGCATACCTGAATTATTAGCAAATTTATTGTTATCTATAACAAAAAATCCTTATATTATTCTCTTTTTAATAGATATATTGTTATTAATAGTGGGAATGTTTATGGATATTACTGCTGCACTATTAATTTTAGGTCCAATACTTCACCCTGTAGCAGTTAACCTTGGAATTCATCCTCTACATTTTGGTCTTATAATGTGTGTTGCCTTAAATTTAGGATTAATGACACCGCCACTAGGTGCATCACTTTTTGTTGTATGTGGAATAACGAGTAAAAGTATAGAGGAAGTAGCAAAAGAAATATTTCCATTTATAATTATGGAGGCAACAGCTTTATTTATAATTACATTTTTTCCTTCATTAGTAATGTTTTTACCAAAACTTTTAGGGTTTGCGTAAAAAGTGAAATATATCAAATGATATTACCCCAAAATTTACAAAGTGGGAGGAATTTTTGTGTTAAACAAAGCCAGAGAAGAAAAACTGCTTAAACTTTGCAGAGATATGGTTAGAAAACCAAGTGTTTCAGGCAATGAAGAAGATGTTGCTAAATTAATAAAACAGAATATGGAAGGTAATAAGTTTGATGAAGTTATTATAGATAAATATGGAAGTGTTGTTGGTCATATAAAGGGGAAAAAACCTGGTAAAAAAGTATTATTAGATGGTCATATTGATACTGTTGATGTTGATAGAGAAGTATGGGAACATGATCCTTTTGCAGCCGAAGTAGAAGGTGGAAAAATTTATGGTAGAGGTACTTCGGATATGAAAGGTGCTTTATCGGCTATGATTCTTGCTGCAGCATATTTTGTGGAAGATAAGAAAAAAGATTTTACAGGAGATATTTATGTATCGTGTCCTGTCCATGAAGAATGTTTTGAAGGTATTGCAGCACGCGAAATCAGTAAATATGCAGATCCTGATTATATTATTATTGGTGAAGCATCAAGTTTAAATATAATGCGTGGTCAACGGGGAAGGGCTGAAATTGTACTTGAAACAAAAGGTAAAAGTGCCCACTCTTCTAGTCCACAGGTGGGTAAAAATGCGGTTTATGATATGGTTAAATTGATTAAAAAAATAAGAGATATTGAAGAGAAGAAACATCAGGTATTGGGTAAAGGTATACTTGAATTAACTGATATAATTTCCTCACCATATCCGGGAGCTTCTGTTGT
>CAYRVO010000265.1:0-2720 GCA_964427565.1 uncultured Halanaerobiales bacterium
ACAATCTAAATAATTACGGATGACAGTGGCTTCAGGAGAAACTTCATGTGTTTTATTCAATTTTTTTATTTCTTCTTCCACCTTTTTTTCTACTTTATCGGGAAGATCATAGGAATTCATTTTGTCACGATAACCTTTAATTTCGGGATCTATTTCATCATCTTCTAGCTCTTCCTTTATTACTTTTATCTTCTCTTTTAAATAATATTCCTTCTGTGTTTTTTCTACCTGCTGTTTTACCTTGTTATTTATCTGCTGCTCAATCTCCAGTATTCTTCTTTCCTGTTTTAATAATTCCAGTAATTTATGTAATCTCTCCTCACTTGTTATTAATTCCAGCAATTCCTGTTCCTGTTTAAATTTTAACTCCAAATGAGAAGCAATAACATCAGCCAACCTGCCTGGTTCCTCGATATTAGCTACTGATACCATTGTTTCTGCCGGTAAATTTTGATTAAGCTTTACATACTGCTGGAATTCATCAAGAACTGACCTCATTATTGCCTTTAATTCTACAGTATTATCTTTTTCTATCTTTGATGTATATATCTCAGTTAATACAGTAAAATATTCATCTGTCTTTTTGAATTCTATAATTTTGCCCCTTTTTATTCCTTCTACAATTACTTTAATCATCCCATTGGGCAATTTTACAAGCTGTTTAACTTTTGTTATTGTCCCTACTTTATAGAGATCCTCTTCTTCTGGTTCCTCAATTGTTTCATCTTTTTGCGTTGTAACAATTATTTTCTTTTCTGCCAGCATAGCCTGTTCCAGGGCCTCTACTGATTTTTCTCTTCCCACAAGAAGGGGAACAACCATATAGGGAAAAACTACTACCCCTCGTGATGCAAGTAATGGTAACTCAAGTTTTTCTATATCTTCTGTCATATTTTTCACCTCATTTTCTTTTATTCTATTTAAGTATCTTTATTCCTTCTTATAATAGTAAGAAAACCACAGGAAACCTGTAGTTTTCTTTACTGAGAAATTTTCATTAATTGTTCTGATGCGATTAATTCAATATTATCTGTTTTCTCTTTATTAACTGATTTTTCTATTGCTTCTTCCAAACATTTAATGGGTATTACTTCCATATTGTTAATATTTTCATATGATCTCTTCCAGTTATCCTCAGGAATTAATGCCCTTTCAATACCGGCCAGACGAGCCGCTTCAATTTTCTCAATAATACCACCAACAGGTTTTATCAGTCCCCTAATAGATACCTCTCCTGTCATAGCAATTTTATTATCAACTGGATTTCCTGTTAATGCTGAATATATAGCCACAGCCATTGAAACGCCTGCTGACGGTCCATCCACCGGCATACCTCCAGGTAAATTAACATGTATATCATAATCTCCAGGTTCAACAGACATCATTCTTCTTAAAACTGTTAATGCATTTTCAGCCGACTCTTTGACCATACTTTTTCTACGCATAGTATGACCCTGACTGCCCATTTCTTCTTCTTCTATAACACCGGTTACACTTATTTTACCTTCCCTTTTTACCTCTATAGCCGCTACCTCTATCTCCAGAAGTATACCTGAGCTGGCACCTTTAACGGCCAGACCATTTACAACTCCAATCTGAGGAAAGGTATGTATTTTTTTATCAGGACGCGGTGAATAATGACCACTATTAATTACATCTTCCAGTTCTGTTTCATCAACTCTACTTTTTCCCTTTTTTGTTGCCATACCCGCTGCTAGTTGAATTATATTAACTGCTTCCCTTCCATTTTTTGCATATTTGGCAAGTAACTTGAGTCCAGTCTCCTCTATCTCAAAACCAATCTTACTAACAGCTTTTTTAGCAATGACTTTGATATCTTCAACTGTCAATTCACGAAAAAATATATCCAGACAGCGAGAACGTATTGCCGGCGGAATCTGATGAGGTTGTTTGGTAGTAGCCCCCACAAGCCTGAAATCTGCCGGTAAACCATTTTGAAAAATTTCATGTATATATCCCGGTATATTACTATTTTCTTCACTATAATAGGAACTGTCCAAAAAAACTTTTCTATCTTCAAGCACTTTTAATAGCTTATTAATCTGCATAGGGTGAAGTTCTCCTATTTCATCAATAAATAATAATCCACCATGAGCCTTTGTTACAGCTCCAGGTTTGGGTTCTGGTACTCCAGCCATACCCATGGGACCTGCTCCCTGATAAATAGGATCATGTACAGATCCTATCAAAGGATCAGCAATACTCCTTTCATCGAATCTGGCAATTGTAGCATCCAGTTCCACAAACTTAGATTTATTATCAAACGGTGATTCGGGATTTTTTTTAGCTTCTTCCATTACCAACCGGGCTGCTGCTGTCTTACCGATACCTGGTGGCCCATATATAATTATATGCTGAGGATTCTCCCCACATAAAGCAGCTTTAAGAGTTTTTATACCCTTTTTTTGGCCTACAATATCATCAAAACTAACAGGTCTTGTCTTTTCTGATAGTGGTTTGTTTAAAGATATTTTTCTCATTTTCCTTAATTTGGCCAGCTCTTTACGAGATTTTTTCTTGATAGCTTTTTTATTTCCTTTCTGTTTTTTGAGCTGATTCCAGAAATATAAGCCAATGATAACAGCAAAAAAGAATTGAACCATAGTAAATACATTTAAGGTACTATTCACATTCCCACCCTCCAATTAATATTTTCAAATTTTAGTATATCCTTTAATAATCTTTTTATCCATAAATAA
>CAYRVO010000266.1:0-2716 GCA_964427565.1 uncultured Halanaerobiales bacterium
GAGACTTGCTTCAATGCAACTTGATAATATAGATATACATTTATTTGATTCCAGATCTACTACTCTGGGCCTTGGATTTTTAGTAATCCTTGCTGCTAAATTAGTTAATAAGGGCTATGATATTAGTGAAATTATTTCGATTTTAGAAAAGGCCAGAAAAGAAACATATATATATTTCAGTGTTAATGATTTAAAATATCTAAAATTAGGTGGCAGAATTGGTAAAGCACAGGCTTTACTGGGCTCAGTTTTAAATTTCAATCCTGTTTTAAAGTTAAATGGTTTAAAAGGAGAAGTAGAACCATATAAAAAAGTAAGGGGTAATAAAAAAACAAGAAATGAAATGCTAACTATCTGTAAAAATATTATTGGGAATGAAAAACAATTTTATATAGGTATTTTGAAAGGGAAAATTGAAAATAAGGTAGAAAAATTTAGTCAGCAATTATTATTAATGCTGGATGAATATGAAGATGTAAATATTTACAAAAAGAAGGGATATATTAGTCCTGTTCTTGCCAGTCATGCTGGTCCTTATGTATATGGATTTGTTATATTAAAAGGAGATTTTCTGGATAATGCAATCTAAACTAGAGAAAGATGTACAGTATATTAAAGGTGTTGGCCCCAGGAGGGCAAAATTGCTTGCCCGGCTGGGGATTAACACTGTTAAAGATTTACTTTTTTATTTCCCTCGTGATTATGAAGATAGAAGGAATATTAAGAAAATTAAGTATATTAAGCCGGGAAATAAAGTTACTGTACAGGGAAAG
This sequence comes from uncultured Halanaerobiales bacterium, assembly GCA_964427565.1. GTDB lineage: Bacteria > Bacillota > Halanaerobiia > Halanaerobiales > JADQBU01 > CAYRVO01. The sequence goes on from CAYRVO010000266.1 coordinate 774, forward strand.
GTAGTTAAAATTGAAGAACAGAAAGTAAGGAAAGGTTTATCAATTTTAAGGGTGACGTTTTCTGATGATACTGATGTAATAAACGGGGTCTGGTTTAATCAATCCTATAGAAAAAAACAATTTAAAAAAGGTAACAGTTATATAATTAGTGGTCAGGTAAATAAAACAAGCTGGTGGAAATATAATAAAAAAGAAATTAATAATCCTGTATTTGAAGAAATCAAATCTGATGATAAACAGATACATACAGGTAGAGTAGTCCCTATATATTCACTTACAGGTGGTATACAGCAGAAGAGATTACGGAAAATTATCTATAATGTTCTTTCAAAATATGTAGATCATGTCAATGATATATTACCTGTTGAAATTAAAGAAGACTATAAACTTTTAGATATAGTAGCTAGTATATCAGGACTCCATTTTCCAGAAAATAGAAAACATTATATTAAAGCCAGAAAGAGAATAGCTTTTGAAGAGTTGTTTTTATTACAACTAAAAATATTGGAATATAAAGCAGAGATTGTTAATAAGACAGGAATAAAACATAAATCTGGAAAATCGATAATAAAAAAATTTACCGAATCTTTAGCATTTAATTTAACATCTGCTCAAGAAAAAGTATGGAAAGAAATAAAGGATGATATGGAAAATAGTATTCCCATGCAAAGGTTATTACAGGGTGATGTGGGTAGTGGGAAAACGGTTGTAGCTGCCCTTGCCTTAATTAAAACAGTAAATAATAATAATCAAGGGGTATTTATGGCTCCAACAGAAATATTGGCTGAACAGCATTATTTGAATTTAAAAGAATTACTATCACCTCTGGGAATTAATGTTATTTTGCTTGTTGGTGGTTTAAAAGATAAAGAAAAACAAAAAATAAAAAATAAAATTGCTAATAAGCAAGTAGATTTAATTATAGGTACCCATACTTTATTTCAGGAATCTGTAGAATATCAGAAACTGGGATTAATAGTTATAGATGAACAACATCGTTTTGGGGTTAATCAAAGGCATAAATTATTTAATAAAGGTGATAACCCTGATATGCTTGTTATGACAGCAACGCCTATCCCACGTAGTCTGGCCTTAACACTCTATGGAGACCTGGATTTATCAATTATTAATGAACTACCTCCTGGTAGAAGTAAGATAATAACTACCTGGCGTAAGAAAAATGCAAGACCCTCTATATATAAATTTATAAGCCAAAAATTAGATGAAGGTAGACAGGCTTTTGTAGTTTGTCCCCTTATAGAGCCTTCAGAAGATGTAGATTATGTTTCAGCTGAAAGAATGAAAAAAAATCTGGAGCATAATTATCTGCAGGGTTACAATATAGGTATTTTACATAGTAAGATAAAACAGGATGAAAAGAAAAGGGTTATGGATGAATTTAGAGAGGGCAATATTAATGTTTTAGTTTCAACAACAGTAGTTGAAGTTGGGGTAGATATTCCTAATGCCTCAATAATGGTTATTGAAGATGCTGTACATTTTGGTCTTGCACAATTACATCAACTTCGGGGAAGGGTAGGTAGAGGTGAGCATCAATCATACTGTATATTAATTGCTAATCCTACTACAGAAGAAAGTTACAAAAGATTAAAAGTAATAACTGAAACAGGGGATGGATTTACAATAGCTGAAGAAGATCTTAAGATAAGAGGGCCGGGTGAATTTTTTGGTACAAAACAACATGGTCTACCGGACTTAAAAGTAGCAAACATTCTTGAAGATAATAAACTTTTAAATTTTGCTCGTAAAGAAGCACGAAAATTAATAAATCTAGATAACTGGTCAAAAAAGTATCCTAAAATGGCCAATAAACTAAAAAAAATGCAGATTAAATTATAGTTATAATAAAAAAAGGAGCTGGCTTAGACAACCAACTCCCAGGGAGAGGAGAAAAATGGAGTATGAGTTTATGGGGAGGACTT
>CAYRVO010000267.1:0-2716 GCA_964427565.1 uncultured Halanaerobiales bacterium
ATTCCTGTTCACTATTTTTTCATCCAGTTTTTCAGCGACATTTAATATCTTATCATTAATATTTCTTTCTGTCAAGAAAATAAAACAAAAAAATTCATTAATCCTTATATAAAAGATTTTTATCTTATAATTCCCCCGCCAAGAACGGTTTCTCCTTCATAAAAAACAGCTGACTGCCCTGGAGTTATAGCTCTCTGCTCCTCATCGAAAACAATCCTAACTGTATCCTCTTTATGAGGATAAACAATTGCTTCTCTTGCAGGTGAATTATATCTTATTTTCACATCAACCTTACGGGAAGATTTTAAATTATCGATTGCTATCCAGTTTATTTTATTAACATAACACTCTTTAGTAAATACTTCTTTGTTTTTACCAACTATTACAGCATTCCTTGCTTTATCAAGTTCTATAACATAAACCGGATAGGGAAGTGATATTCCCAGTCCTCTTCTTTGTCCTATTGTATATCTGTGTAATCCTTTGTGTTCGCCGAGTTTTTCCCCATATTTATTTAAAATAGGACCCGGTTTTGATATTTGTGGATGGTTTACATCTAAATAGTTAATATAATCATCATCCGGTATAAAACAAATTTCCTGACTTTCTCTGCGTTCCTCAATCAAAACTCCCAATTCTTCAGCAAGTTTTCTCACTTCTTTTTTAGTATAATCACCCAGAGGCATCAAGGAATGTTCAAGTTGCTTTTGTGTTAACAAATATAACATATAACTCTGATCTTTCTTTTTATCCCTGGCCCTTTTTAATAAATAATGCCCAGACTTTTCAATATCATGTTCAATTTTTGCATAATGACCTGTAGCAATATAATCACAGCCCATTTGCAGGGCTTTATCCAGTAAAAGACCAAATTTTATTTCTTTATTACATATTATACAGGGATTAGGAGTACGTGCTACCGAATATTCCTTCACAAAATTATCTATTACTTTATGTGCAAAAGTTTTCTGAAAGTCAAAAATTTCAAGTTCTATATTAAGTCTATTAGCAATCTCTCTTGCATTTTTTACCTCTGAAAACGATTCATGAACAACCATAGTTGCCCCAATAACTTCATAACCCTTGTTTTGAAGTAATCCTGCGGCAACAGAACTATCTATACCACCACTCATAGCTACTAACACCTTAGACATAAAATCATTCCTTATTCACTTATTATTTATAATTTTTACATGTTTTAAATATAAAATTCTTTAATCTTATCAATTTTTATTCTATCTGCTGTCATTTCTTTTATATTTGACTTGAAGGGATCATATTTACGGGGATAAAGCAAAAAATCTATTTCACCCCCACTTTCATTATATTCTGTAGATAATATTTTACCTTTATGAGCCTCTATCTGACCCATGATAGTACCGATCAAATTATAATCTCCTGTAATCTTAAGCTTATAAATAAGTTTTGCTTTCTTTTTTCCAGATTCTTCAATAGCCATTCGGGCCGTATCTCCATAGGCCCTTATTAAGCCACCTATTCCCAGTTTAGTGCCTCCAAAATAACGGGTAATAACAATAACAGTATTTGTTAATTCTGCTCCTTCTATGGCCTGTAAAACAGGTGGACCAGAAGAACCAGCAGGTTCACCATCATCATCAGAATATTTAATAGCCTGGTCTCCAGTTCCCAGTTTATAGGCAGAAACATTATGGGTTGCATCATAAAATTTTTCTTTAATCTCAGTTATAAATTCTTCTACAGCCTTTTTATCTTCAGCTACCATAATACTTCCATAAAATTTACTATCTTTAACTTTATGTATTACCTGTATTTTCCGTTCCGGTGTATAGATTACTTTATCCATATTTCCCCTCCAACTTCATCCTGGCCAATATTGCAGCCCCCAGTGCACCTACTAACTGAGGTTTCCGGGGTACATTTATTTTTATTTTCAGTTCTTCTTCCAGAAACCTTCTTACTCCCTTATTTAAACAAACCCCTCCGGTAAGTGTTACTTCCTTTTGTAAACCAACTCTATATATCATTCCTTTTAGTCTTCTGACAATTGCTTTATGTAATCCTTTAAGTATTCGGGCAGTATTAACACCCTTAGCTATAAGACTAATAACTTCAGATTCAGCAAAAACTGTACAGGTACTGGATATAGTTGCAGCTTTGTTCGCCTGTAAAGAAATATCACCGATTTCTTCCAGAGGCACTTCTAAAGTTTCAGCCATTACTTCTAAAAATCGTCCAGTTCCAGCAGCACATTTATCATTCATAATAAAATCTTCAACCCTACTATTATCATTTAATCTAATTATTTTGCTATCCTGACCACCTATATCAATTATTGTCCTGGTCTGTGAAAATCTATTCACTGCCCCAACAGCATGACAGGTTATTTCAGTAAATTTATGATCAGCAAAATCTATATTTATACGCCCATATCCTGTTGCTATAATATAATCTAAAGCTGCAAAAGACAATCCCTTTTTTTCTAAGGCTTTTTGCATTACATTTTTTGCCCTTGTAATACTATTGGCACCGGTAGGTTCTAATTCTGTAGTCAGTATATCTTCCCCTTTAAGAATAACAATCTTGGTTGTTCTTGAACCTACATCGATACCTGCCGTTAACATACTTACATCTCCTTTCTTCCCGCAAGAAGTTCAATAAAAGCCTGCAACCTTGTCCTCAACTGACCTTCATGATAATTACTACTGTCTATAAGATCACCATCAATATTTAAAAA
>CAYRVO010000268.1:0-2715 GCA_964427565.1 uncultured Halanaerobiales bacterium
GCTTCAAAAATAGCAGTTACCTGCATATCATAAATTTCTGGATAGGTAATACCCAGACGGCAACCACGGTGACCAAGCATCGGATTCATTTCATGTAATCTCTCGATAGTAGTAAGAAGCCCTTCTTTTTCTGCAATTTTAGTTTCATCTGCATCTTTCATTTTCATTTCTGTTATTTCAACAAGTAATTCATCATGATCGGGTAGGAATTCATGTAATGGTGGATCAAGAAGTCTTACTGTTACAGGACGTTCTCCCATGGCTGAAAAAATACCTTTAAAGTCTTCCTTCTGCATAGGTAAAAGTTTTTCTAGCGCTTTTTCCCTGCTTGACTTATCATCAGCAAGAATCATATCCTGTACAATCGGCAGGCGGTCTTCAGCAAAGAACATATGCTCAGTTCTGGTCAAACCAATACCCTGAGCACCAAATTCTACAGCCAGAGCTGCATCTTCAGGTGTATCAGCATTTGTTCTAATATCTAATTCTCTGATATTATCTGCCCAACCCATCAATTTTTCAAAGTTTTCATCCATTTCCGGGTCAATTAAGGGCGCCTGACCACTAATAACCTCACCTGTACCACCATCTATTGTAATATAATCATCTTTATTAATTGTTTTTTCTTCTACTACAAACTGTTCTTTTTCATAATTCACATTTATATCTTCACAACCGGCTACTGCAGGTTTACCCATTCCCCGTGCTACAACTGCTGCATGACTTGTCATACCTCCGCGAGAGGTAAGTACACCCTGGGCAGCAGCCATTCCATGAATATCTTCAGGAGAAGTCTCAGTTCTTACCAGTACTACTTTCTCACCGGCATCTCCTCTTTCAGCAGCTTCATCAGAATCAAATACTACTTTGCCTGTAGCTGCACCAGGTGATGCATCAAGTCCCTTGGCCATAACATCAAGGTCAGCATCAGGATCTATTCTTTTATGAAGAAGTTCATCCAGTTTCTTAGGGGCTACACGGCTAACTGCAGTCTTTTTATCAATAAGTCCTTCTTCTTCCATATCTACAGCAATTTTAACTGCTGCTCGAGCTGTTCTTTTTCCGGTTCTTGTCTGCAGCATAAATAGTTCTCCCTGTTGAATGGTAAATTCAACATCCTGAACATCCCTGTAATGCTGCTCCAGATTTTCAAAAATTTCTACCAGTTGTTCATAGGCTTCTGGCATATCATTCTTGAGTTCAGAAATATCTTTAGGAGTTCTAATACCTGCTACAACATCTTCACCCTGAGCATTCTTTAAATATTCACCCCAGTATTTCTTTTCACCGGTTGCAGGATTACGTGTAAAAGCAACACCGGTACCGGAATCTTTACCCATATTACCATAAACCATTGTCTGTACATTTACAGCTGTACCCCAATGATGAGGTATATCATTTATATTACGATAACTTATAGCCCTTTCATTATTCCAGGAACCAAAGACAGCAGTAATTGCTTTCCACAGCTGATCTTCTGGATCTTCTGGAAAATCTACACCAGTAACTTCTTTAATATGAGCTTTGAATTCTGTAACAAGTTCTTGAAGATCATTAACATCAAGTTCAGTATCTATTTCAACACCACGTTCTTCTTTTTTAGCTTCAATAATTTCTTCAAAATCACTACCATCCATACCTAAAACAACATTACCATACATCTGTACAAATCTCCTGTAAGAATCATAGGCAAATCTTTCATTACCGGTCATCTTTGTCAGGCCCTTAACAGTCTTATCATTAAGACCAAGATTAAGTACAGTATCCATCATTCCGGGCATTGATTGACGGGCACCAGAACGAACGGAAACAAGAAGTGGATCTTCTTCATCACCAAAATCTTTTTCCATTAGATCCTGTAATCTTTCCAGAGCATCTTCAACCTGTTTGTCAAGACCTTGTGGATAATTCTCATCATTTTTATAATAAAGTGTACAAACATCGGTAGTTATTGTAAATCCTGGCGGAACACTTATACCTAAATTTGTCATTTCTGCCAGGTTAGCACCTTTTCCACCCAGTAAATTCTTTAATCCTGTTCTACCATCAGCTTCTCCACCACCAAAAAAATATACATATTTATCTTCAACCATAAAATTATTACCCCCCATTTTAATAAATCCAAAATTACTTCTACATACAAAACCTGTATGTATTACAATAATTTTATTTACTGTAATTTAAAATTACTTTAACCGTTAATTTTTTTATTACTGTTTTTCCTCACCCCCTTAAACGGTACAATGAATTCATATATATTTTTTTTGTATTAATTTCTGTTCATTTAGGACATTTTTCCAGTTCAATTTATTATTCAATAATTATATTGAAATTCCTGCAAAAATAATATTTTTTAAATTTTTATATTTATTCGACAATAATCCGGGACATATCTCCCATAAAATACATTAATCTATAAATTTCTGCCAGCAGATTTAAACGATTTTCTTTAATTTCTTTATCATCAGCCATCACCATAACTGATTCAAAGAAGTTATGAACGGGTTCTATAAGTTTCAGTAGTTCATTATAAAGTTGTAGATAATAATTTTTACCCTTCTCAATATTCTCGATTTCACTCTTGACATTCAGATAAACTTTATATAATTTTTTTTCAACTTCTTTTTGTAATAATTCTTCTTTTATTTCTTCTCCTTGCCAGTCTCCTGCTATATTCTGAATACGCGTAAAAGCTGTAGCCATTTGGGAAAATTC
>CAYRVO010000269.1:0-2700 GCA_964427565.1 uncultured Halanaerobiales bacterium
AGCTTATTTGAGTCAACACAATAAAATTTTGATTTATAAGCTTCTACTTTATCTAAATCTTTCATTAGTTTTTTATCTATTTTAAAATCATTTAGTAATTCAAATTTATGTCCTACAGCATCAATAAAATCAAATTGATTATTTTCATCTATTATGCATATTTTCCCATAATCAGCTTCTGGAACAATTTTTATAGCATTTTCTAAAAGCCCTGCAAAAAATTCTTTTTCATTAAGCAAAGTTTTATCTTCCATATTGGCTACAAGTTCTACCATCTCTACAAATCGTTTATTTAAATTATTAACTTCATCAAAAGATTGTTCTAACTCTTCGTTCATTGCTTTAATTTCTTCATTATAAGCAGTCAACTGTTCGTTAGAAACCTTTAATTCTTCTTTTTTAGTTTCAAGTTCTTCTGCTTTTGCTCCTATCTTATTAATCATATCTGAAATATTAGCCTGCATTTTTGACAATGCTTTCATCATTTCTCCAATTTCATCACTTCTATTTTTATATTTATCAAAAGTATCATTTTTTTTCATAGTTAAATCATAATTTGAAATTTTATCAAATTTATTAGTTAAATAAATTATTGGTTTTGCAAAATAATTTGAAATAAAATAAGTTAAAATTAAACTAAGTGCTAAAATAACAATCCCCATCATTATAAATCTATTACAAAGATTATTATAAGAATCTTGAACATCATTTATATAAACACCTGTTCCAAGTATCCAATTCCAGGGCTCAAAACCACTAACATATGATAATTTAGGTTCAACTCGATTCTCTTCATCATAATATTTCCAATGGTATTCAACAAATCCACTTCCCTTTTCTTCAACTACCTCAACCATATCTCTAAATAAATACTTACCTTTTTCATCCTGAATGTTTCCTACAGATTCTCCCATTAATCTTGTAGAGTAGGGATGCATTAACATTTTAGGTTCGTAATTATTTATCCAAAAATAATCCTTATCATCAGGTCCAAAAATCATGTTTTTTATAGCTGATAAAGCTTGATTCTGAGCTTCCTCTTTAGTTAATTCTCCTGACTTTTCTAATTTATGAAATCTTTCTAAAACCCCTAGGCCAATTTCCACCATTTCTTTTATTTTTTTTTCTTTTTCTTGATATAAAGTATTATTTAAGTTATTTGTAGAATAAATACCAAGTGGTATAATTGTTAAAATTATTATTAAAAATATAAATAAAAACAATTTAGACCGCATATTATTTATTTTTTTCAATTTCATCTGCCCCGCTCTATCATCTCAGGAAATTAAACTGATTCAATGAAATTTGTATGCTCATCACAGGTAGTTACTATATTTCCAATATTTTTCTATTTTTTTTGCTTCACTTTTAAATGTTAAAACCATTAGAGTATCATCAAAAAAATATTTAAAAATTCATTCTATGGTTGGAACACAAAAACACTAAATATATTTAAATATAATTAAATTTCAATTCTTAAAAAAAGTTTTTAAGAATATAAAAACAAAATAATCTAAAAATAGTCTTTATCTGACAGCTATTTTTAGTTTTTTGAATATCTTCTTAATATTACTGGCTAAAACCTTAAATCCAAAGTAGATTTTTAACCTAACTTTACCTCTGACAGGCATTGAGTCAATGTTGTAGAACCTTCTGAATACTGAAGACAATCCTTCAACTCCAACTCTTTGATTGGTCAGTTCATTGTATTTATCAATATTCATTTTTTCCTAATAATATCTCTAAGATACCCCTATGTATAATCGGATAGTTGTCGTAAGGGATAAAATATGTTGTAACATCTGAACATCAGGAAAATACAAAACTTTAAAAGGAACTAAGGCATAAGGAAAACTCTTTTAAATACTTTTTATTTATCACTACTTCCAAATTAATATAATACCCAACATGCTCTTTTGTTACATTTTACCTTTTAATATGTGAATTCATTATATCATATGAAAAAAATTATATCTACACAATTGCACTTAACTGAGACTTTTTTTATATTATGTTTTGTCGATATAAAAACCCCTGAAGTATCCTGGCTTTATAGCTATTCAACCCTAGGCTTATTTGTCATTATAATTTGTTAAGTAAATCATCTACTTTTTCATTTACATTATCTGTCTTTCTTTTTTTGTACTTTAAGCAAAGAAATTTTAAATTTTTTTATATATCCTTTTTCTATGTAATAATAAATATAACGTCGTACTGCCCTTAATCTACTATTTATTGAAGTGTTTTTCATTTCAGTATTAATTAAAAATTCTATAAATTTTTCAATAACTTCTTCATTTATTTTTTGCAACATATATTTCTCACCTAAAAAATCTTCTAAGTACTTATAACCTAATTTATAAAAATCTATAGTATCTTCAGCTAAATTATGTATTTTACAGTAACGCTCGAATTTTTCCCATCCTTCACTTAATTTTAATTCTTTTTTATTTTTAATTTTTATTTTTTGACTCATTTTTATCCCCCTTTTTTTAATAAAATAATAAAAAAACTGAACCCAGGACTGTAGTCAAACTACCTAACAATCCAGTGCTCAGTTTGGGACTAAAATACTTAAAATCAAATAAAAATATATTGGCAAAGATCCTTGCCATAACAGGAATAAACCAAAATAAAATATCAAATTAAACATAATAATGGCACGGGCAGGAGGACTTGAACCCCCAGCACCAGGATTTG
>CAYRVO010000270.1:0-2698 GCA_964427565.1 uncultured Halanaerobiales bacterium
CGGGACGCAAAATTAATAGACTTTTTGAGTAAATTAATAAAGCCTATATTTAAACGTTTGTTTCCTGAAATACCAGAAGATAATTCTGCTTCCGGTTCTATATTATTAAATTTAAGTGCAAATATACTGGGTTTAGGGAATTCTGCTACCCCTCTGGGTATTATGGCTATGAAAGATTTGCAGAAATTAAACAATAATAAAACTACAGCTTCACCGGCTATGTGTACTTTACTGGCCCTAAATACATCAAGTATTACTCTTATTCCTACAACAATAATCAGCCTGAGAGCTGCTCATAATTCTCATAACCCCTCAATCATTATTATTACAACAATATTTGCTACTACAGTTTCAACTATTACAGCCTTCCTTTTTGATAGAACCTTCAGATTTTTTTATAGGAAATCATTAATATGCAACAAATATTAATAAAAATATAAGAATGGAGTTTTCCTCTTATATTGCTAACAATATTACTTGCAGGTTATATTAAAGGAGTAAAAATATATGATAGTTTTACTACTGGTGTTAAAGATGGACTCCAGGTAATATTGAATATCTTCCCCAATTTACTGGCAATGATCCTGGCCATAAGAATATTCCAAAATTCTGGTCTTATGGATATTATAATCAATAGATTTGAAGTAGTATTAAACTATCTTAATATACCACACCCTGTTTTTCCCTTATTATTTTTACGGTCACTTTCCGGAAGTGGCTCCCTTTCTTATGTTCATACTATACTTTCCCAGTATGGTCCCGATTCATTTATAGGTAAATTAGCTTCTACAATTCAGGGTAGTACTGAAACTACCTTTTATATTATAGCAGTTTATTTTGGTGCGATTGGTATAAATAAATACAGATATTCAATTATTGTTGGTTTGCTGGCAGATATTGCGGGTTTTTTTGCTGCTATATTTATATGTAATTTAATATTTTAAAGAGAAATAACCATACTTTTATTTGTTATTTTAGGCAGGAAATGAAGTATTTATGTCGAACATTAGTTATAGATATATTTTAAATAGGGAAAGATATATTTAAACAGGGAGATGATATTTTTGTTGGGAATTAATATTACAGATATCTGGAATTTTATTTCTTTAGGTGGGCCAATGGCTATACCATTATTGATAGCATCGATTGTCAGTCTGGCTGTAATCATTGAGAAGATTATATTTTTTGTGAAACATAAAGATAACAGCTTTCGACTGATAAAAAAAATAGAAATGCTTGTTGAAGAAGGGGATATACTTGGTGGTCTAAACGAACTGAAAGGTGAAAAAGGACCAAATGCCAAATTAATATCAACAGCACTAGCTCATCACAGTGAAGACCCTGAGCGTATAAAAGAAGTACTACAGGTAGTAGGAGAAGATCAAATAAAGAAGATGGAAAAACATCTTCCTATACTTGATGTAATTGCTATGATTTCTCCACTACTGGGTTTACTGGGCACTGTTATGGGTATTATAAGCAGTTTTAATATCCTGGGTACAGCAGCAGGAGCTGCAAATCCTGCTCAAATTAGTTCAGGTATTGCTGCCGCTTTAATTAGTACTGCTTTAGGACTTATAATTGCTATTCCAACTGCTATTTTTTATTCATATTTTTCAAATAAGGTTGAAAAGAAAGCACATGAAATGAACTTAAGCATGGTGGATATTATGGATGTAGTTACCAATAGGGGGGAAGAAAATGTTCAAACCTACTCTTAAGAAAAAGAGTTCAATAAATATTATCCCCATGATAGATGTTATATTTTTTCTCCTTGTTTTTTTTATGTTATTTACATCATTCAGGACAAACCCTTACGGAATAGATCTACAGCTTCCCAAAGCTGTGACAGTCAGTAAACAGAGTGAACAAAATTTAATTATAGATATAGATGAATCTGGTCAGGTATTTTATGATGGAGATAAACTACCACTGAGTAAGATTGCTGGTATTGTTGAAAATAAGCATAGTAATAACAAGGAACTTATAGTAATTATAAATGCTGATCAGGATACTCGTTATAAAAGTATTGTTTCTGTTATGGATAATATAAGGCAGGTTGGTGTTTACCGTATTGCCCTGGCTGCTGAAGAGAAAAAGAAGTAGGTGGTGTAGCAAATGAAATACAGAGATGACAAAAGTAAACTAGGAAAATATATAGTAATTTCTCTGATTATTCACCTTTTTTTAATTTTCTTTTTTCCCTTTGGAACTTTAAGGGGTGTAGCAGATGAAGGGGGTTATGGTAATAGGGATTTTGGATTTGTACAGTTTGTAGAGATTAAAACTGAAGTTGAGACTAAAAACACAGCTACTGAGAGCAAAGAATACGAAAAAGAAAGTAAAAAAGAAGAAAAAAAAGAAGAGGAAAAACCTGAAGAAAAAGAAGAAGTCAAAGAAGAAAAACAAAAAAAAGATACAAATATAAATATTGAGGAAAAAGACAAACCACAGCCGGAAGAAAATAAAGTAGAAGAAATAAATACGGAAAAAGAAGAAACAAAAACAGAAAGTGAAGATTCTCAGGAAGTACTTACTAGTGAAGAAAGTGAAATGGAAATTGAAAAAACAGAAAATACAGATGGGAAAACTGAAGAACAGGAAGAAAAAGATGAAAAAACCGAAACAGAAGAAAAGCAGGAAGAAAAACCACCACCTCCTCCACCTGCGGCTGGCCTTCCATTGCCTCCGTCATCGC
>CAYRVO010000271.1:0-2692 GCA_964427565.1 uncultured Halanaerobiales bacterium
TATAGACTCATTTTTTTCTAATAAGTGTAATAAAGATAATATAAATAAAATATTATTACAGCAACCAAAGTGTCAATGTGGTTTTACAATTGGAGAAAACTTAACTATACCTTCACTGGATAAAATAAAACCGATGCTTACGGAGGCTATAATAGATTATATAAAAAAAATTAAAAGAGAATTACGGAAATATTATCAAAAAAATCCAGGTTTAGATATTAAAAATATATATAAAGCTGCTAAAATTGAAAAAATGGAAGCAACAGAATTAATAAAGATAATAGATGAGGAACTTATACAGGAAATAAATTATGCTCTGACAAATAAAAATGCAATCAAAATAAATATATCTGCAATACAGGGAAAATATAAATATAATGATATTAATAAAGTAGTTAATAAATTCAAAAATATATTATTATCAGAAGTGGAAAAATATACTGGTAATATTGATAAAAATAATGTTATAATAAAAATAGAGGTATAAATGAGGTGATAGATATGAAGATATTAATAAAAAATATTGCAGAAATTTATACAATGGACAATAAAGTTATAAAAGATGGCTATATTATAATAGAAAATAATAAAATATCTGAAGTGGGCAGTTATATATACGAGGATAATAATAATTATGATAAAATTATTGATGCTCAAGATATGATAGCATTACCGGGATTTGTAAATACACATACTCATTCAGCTATGACCTTATTAAGGGGCTATGCAGATGATTTACCATTAGATAAATGGTTAAAAGAAAAAATATGGCCTCTGGAAAGTAAATTGACTGCAGAATATATTTACTGGGGTACTAAGTTAGCTCTGGTAGAGATGCTAAAGACAGGAACAACGACTTTTGCAGATATGTACTTTCAAATGCATAAAATAGCAGAAGCAGTTGCTGAGTCAGGTATGCGGGCTGTTTTAAGTCAGGGACTGATAGAAGAGAATGATGGGCAGGATGGATTAAAAAAGGCAAAGCAATTTACTGAGAATTGGAATGGTGAAGCTGAAGGAAGAATTACAACTATAATGGGGCCTCATGCTACTTATACATGTTCTCCTGACTATTTAGAGGAAATTGCTGAAATTGCTGCCAATCTTAATGTAGGGATAACTATTCATGTTGCAGAAACAAAAAAGGAAACTGAAATAATTAAGAATAAGTACAATTGTAGTCCGGTTAAGTATCTAGAGAAAATTAATTTATTTGATGTTCCAACTATTGCAGCTCATTGTGTTCATATTAGTAAAGAAGATATTCAAATTTTAAAGAATTATAATGTGGGAGTATCTCATAATCCTATGAGTAATATGAAACTAGGTAGCGGAATTGCCCCTATTGATGATTTATGGGAGAATGGTGTTAATGTTGCTCTAGGTACAGATGGTGTTTCCAGCAATAATAATCTTGATATGATTGAGGAAGCACGTTTTGCTTCTTATTTACAGAAAGTGAAAAATAATAATCCCACAGTTATGGATATAGAAACTTTATTGAAGATGTTAACCATTAAGGGAATTGAAATTTTGCAATTAAATAATCTTGGTATAATAAAAGAAGGTTTTATTGCTGATTTGATATTAATAAATATGAAAAATAATCCTGTTTTTTATCCACAGCATAATAATCTTTCTAATTTAATTTATGCTGCTAAAGGATATGATGTTTCTACAGTTATAATTGATGGTAAAATCATAATGGAAGAAGGCTTAATTAAGACATTGGATGAAAAGAAAATATACAATAAAGTAAATGAAATTATATCTAAACTAGTTTAATAACCAGTATTTGCATATTTATACAGGAAGGAATATATATATAATATCTAGAATTTAATAATAATGTGAAACAAGGAGTTATTATTGGCTGGAAATTAAGAAGGGAGGGGTAATATGTTAAAAGTATACTGTTGGAAATGTGGAAGTGAAATAAAGGAGAGTAATATACTTGGTCTTGGTCAGTTTGATAAGGATATTGGAAAATATAAGGGCAAAACTTTTATAGCTTTTAGATGCCCTAAATGTGAAAAAGTAAGATATCAAATACATGATAACAATATTCTTAGTAAAAAGAAATTTGCAAACACAATTCAATATTCACAGAAAGCATGTGGTGTTATAAATTATGAGAATAAAATTGATATCGACCAGGTAATAGATTTTCATGAATTACTTACTGATATAAATACAGTAAATAATTTTTTGCAGGAATGTGAAAAAGAAAAAAATATTATAACACCAGAAATTAATAAACCTATAATAAGACCCCTCGATGTTTTTAATATATTTAAAAACCTTAATAAGAAAAACAAAAAAAGAATTTTGATTTTGACGCTTGATAAGGATAATTATCTTATTAACTGGGAATTTATAGGTCAAGATACAGGTAAAGAAGCCAGTTATGACCCCAAAGTAATATTTAATACTCCATTTTTAATTAATGATCGGGTATCTGTTATAATTGCTGATAATTTAAAAAGCAATTTTGACAATCCATCACAAAAAGAAATATTATTAACAAAAAAACTTGTTAAAACGGGGAAAATACTGGGAATTGAATTTCTGGATCATATTATTATAAACAAAGAAGAATTTCATAGTTTTGATCAGTTAAATTTAATGTAAATGTTCTAATATCTCTTTCTGTAAATATAATTTACAGAGGGGGATTTTTTTTATGAAATAT
>CAYRVO010000272.1:0-2679 GCA_964427565.1 uncultured Halanaerobiales bacterium
AGATAAACTCCCTATACTGCAAAGTAGTGATTACCTATTTCAATAATTACACTGCGATAATATACCCATTCAGATTTAGCCGTATCCGGATTATAATAATAAATAGCACCTTTTGTTGGATCCCAACCCTGGAGGGCTGCTTGAACTGCCAGATATGCATTTTGATCCGGTGTTAACCAGAACTGACCATCATGGACTGCACTGAATTGCCAGGGCTGAAAAATAACATCGTTTATATTATCTGGAAAGAATGGATGTCTAACACGATTAAGAATTACTGCTGCTATAGCAACTTGCCCGTTAAAAGGTTCTCCTCTTGCCTCTGAATATACAGCTCTGGCCAGTAATTCCATTTCTTCGTGATTAACTTGATAACTTCCAGTTAAATAATTACTTGAAATTTGAAAAGGAATATCTAACTTTTGTCCCTCATATAAAGCATCGTATTCAAGATTATTATAAGCTCGTATATCCCATACAGACAGACCAAATTTATCTGCTATGCTTATCAAACTATCTCCCTTTTTTACATAATAACTGAAAACAATATTATATTTACTTTCTGTTATTTCAGGGATATTAAGATATAATTTCTGGCCAACATAAAGGACTTCTTTGTTAAGATTATTTATCTGCTTTATACTTTCTACTGTCATATTAAATTTACTGGCAAGTAAATACAAGCTGTCCCCTGGTTGTACAAAATAAATTATCTTATTTTCGTTATTTAAACTAGAGGGAATATATATAAATTGACCTGAATATAAATAATCAGTTGCTAAATCATTAAGTTTCTTTATCTCCTCAATTGTTACATCAAATCTATCAGCAATTACATAAAGGCTATCACCTGGTTGTACATAATATAATATTTTACCATTTTTTACTGGAGTTTCTGGTATATCTTTATTTTCATCTGCTAAAGGAATACTCAATCTCTGGCCAATATAAATTTCATCTGTTAGCAAATCATTTTCCTGCTTAATTTGCTGAACAGTAACATTATATTCAACAGCTATTAAATAAAGACTATCCCCGGGTTGCACTGAGTAAAGTAATGGTTTATCATTATCAGGTTCAGGGGAAGGTTGTTGATCACTATTATCATCAGCAGTATCATCTGGTATTAAAAGCTTTTGACCAATAAATATTATATCTGAATCCAAATTATTTTTTTCTTTTAAATCCTGAACAGTCACATTATATTTAATAGCTATTAGATATAAACTATCACCTGGTTGTATATAATAAACTACTTCATCTTTATCTTTTTTCTTTAGAATATTACTATCACTAAAATTAGCAAAGCCAACTATATTATAGTCTTTTTCAGCGAGTATTTTAATTTCTTTTTCCGGTAAATCAAGAATACTTATCCCTCTGGGTCCTGGTCTACCAAAATCCTGTACTAAAGCATCAAAATCTATATCAGGGGCTGTATATCCTAAGTTTGTTATACCTAATATTAGTAATATTAATAATATAAAAATATTTTTATATTTCAATTACTACTCCTCCCTCTGTACTTTTATTGTTGCAGCTGAATTTGTAATATAACTCATATTAATACTTAAATTACTGACTGGACCAGTTATATTAAGTAGTTCTGTCTCTCCATAATAATCACCTTTATCAATTACTCCATTATCATTTACATCCAGCCAACCAGCTATATATTCTTCTCCTGTTTTAACTTTATCCAGTCTAAAAAAACCTGATTTATCAACCGTTTTTATTTCACTCTTAATATTATATATTCCTTCTTCTTTAGTAATTGCAAAAACCTGTGGTTTATCTATCTTTAAACCCTGTAAAGCCCCATATACATCAATCAGACCATAACCATAATAATCATCTTTACCACTATCACCAAGGTCACGTGCTGTATTAATCAGGCGAGAACGAATATTCTCGGGTCCTTTAATACCACTTGCTATTAATAATGAAGCTGCTCCACTAACATGTGGTGTAGCCATAGATGTACCTATCATACCTCCATAACTACTTATATTCTGACCCTGATCATAATAACCCCATGTACTATATATGGATTGACCATGAATTCCTCCTGGTGCTACCAGGTCAATTTGAGGACCATAATTTGAATAATAAGTTATACTATTATCTTTTGCTACTGCCCCTACTGCTATTGTCTCGGGTAAAGCTGCTGGATAATATACTGATGAACCTTCATTTCCTGCAGCACTAATTGTAATAATACCCCTATTATAGGCTTCTTTAATTGCTTCATCCTGTAAATGACTGTAACTATTTCCACCCAGACTCAAATTTATAATCTCAGCACCCTGATCTATTGCATAATAAATACCTTCAGCTATATCCCAGCTTGTCCCTCCTTTTCTCTTTAATACACGTACAGGTAATATACTTGTTTCCCAATTTACTCCTGCAATACCTTTATAGTTATCTGTCACAGCCCCAATAATTCCTGCCACATGGGTTCCGTGGCTTCCTCCTTCAATCAGAGGAGTTTCATCAGTAGGATCATTATCAGTAATATTATAATTGGATACAGGATAATTTTTCTTACCACCAACAAAATCTGCACCTCTGAGCAAATTTGCTTCTAAATCTGGATGATCGCTAATAACACCAGTATCCAGAACAGCTACAGTAACAGAATTGCTGTATTTTTGTTCATCCCAGGCAGCTTCAAGA
>CAYRVO010000273.1:0-2667 GCA_964427565.1 uncultured Halanaerobiales bacterium
TTTTCCCGTGCATTGACAGTAACAACCGGTGACTTATATTTATTTTTTATATTTTTTATTAAATCTTTAATATCTGATTTATCCGCTATATCTTTTTTGTTTACAGCAAATATTACAGATATATTATTATCATCTAATTTATTATATAATTTATCTTCATAATCTCCTATTCCAGTTTCTGTATTTAATACTATAATTGCCAGATCAGCTTTACGCATAACTTCGTGTGTTTTTTTTACCCGCAGCTTACCGAGAGAACCACTATCATCAATACCCGCTGTATCTATCATAACAACAGGCCCTATAGGCAAAAGTTCCATGTTCTTATATACCGGATCAGCAGTAGTTCCCGGCACATCAGAAACAAGAGCCAGTGCTTGATTTGTTAGGGCATTGATCAAACTCGATTTCCCTACATTTCTACGCCCAAAAACAGCAATATGTGGTCTATTTGCTTTAGGGGTCTCCTGCATATTAATCACCTTTCCATAAATTTTGTTTTCTCTTTTTCTCTTATATTAGCTACTATCTCCAAAAAATTATTTATTTCTTAAAATAATCTGACAAATATCCAAAAATATTATACCACATTTATCTTCTTTGTCCAAACAAAGCTTTTACCCTTAGGGCGGATTTTTTTAGGGTATTTATATATAAACATTTTAATGTATGATATAATGAATAATAAAATAATTTACTAAGGAGTGTTAAAATGGATTCCAAAAATAAGTCTTCACTGATTCCCGGATTGTTAATTGTTTTATTGGGTATTATTCTCCTGGCAAATAATTTTGGAATGAATATTGACCTGGGTGAAATAATTTCAACTTACTGGCCATTAATATTGATTATCTGGGCACTTAATAATATAGTAACCCAGAATAAATCTACAGGTAAACACAAAAATATCATATTACCCTTTCTTCTTTTATTAATTGGAATACTTATATTAGGAAGAAATCTCGGTTTTTATTATTTCAATTTATCTATGTTCTGGAAAATTTTGTGGCCGGCATTACTTATTTTCCTTGGTTTTAATATCTTAAAAGGTGGTATTAGAACAGGAAGTACTGGCTGGGCCGTGATGAGTGGTATTGAAAGAAAAAACAAGGGCTGGCAACTCAAAAATAAAAGTTATATTGCTTTTATGGGAGGAATTGATCTTGACCTATCAACTGCAGATATTTCTACAGGTGAAACTTATTTAGATTTAACTGCTGTTATGGGGGGAATAGAAATAAAAATACCAGATGACATTAATGTTATTTGTACCGGTAGCGGTTTTCTGGGAGGAATTGAATTCCTGCAAGAAGATACTGGCGGCATAATTTTCAATAGACATTTCGAACATAAAAATGATAATATTAATAAAAATATTGTAATTAACTGCCGGGCTGTTATGGGAGGAATCGATATTAAAACTGTTAGAATGTAGTGAAATCCAATTGAATGAAGGTGAAATTATGAAAATAGGTATTAATACTTTATTGATTTTAATTATAGGTGTTTTAATTATTGCAGCCCTCACAAACCCCTCAGAAGATCAATTTATTAATTATCTGAATGATGAAATCGAAAGAAAAGCAGATACAAAAGTTGAAATATTTTTGAATGATTTGCTGGGAAAACCCCTATTAGCTACAGCTACTCAGAGAAATGATTATATTTTCTTCAGTAAATTTACAGTATCCAGGCCCAAAAACAAAATTATATATGTAGGTTTATTTAGCAAAATTTTTATTAATATCCAGTAGAAATTATTCCGGAAATAGAATATAAATAATTTAATTATTCACAGGTTACCTTTATCTACCATATCATATAATAAATAAATTAAACTTAAAAAAGGAGAGAATATTATTATGGATTGTAGAACCTGTGAAAACCCAATTGCAGACCTTGATGTCTGTTGTTTTGCTACCCTGGAAAAAGATGCGTCTTTAAATATAACAAAGGAAGGTAAATGCCCCCGTCCTATAAAAGCAAGTGTTGTCAAAGAATGTTATACCTGTAGTGAAGGAACCGCACAGGGAACTTTAGGCTGCAAATGTGTGTCCGATACAAATTTAGAGAATAATAATGGAGACAACTGTGAAGAATGTGACTGCCAGGTCTTTCTGGAAGAAAGTCCCTGTGATGATGTTGATTTAAAAGGATGTACAGCCGAAGTAAAAACAGCTAATCTATCAGGATGTATCAAAGTGCAAGTATCTGTTCCTATCACAGGTGCCGGGGAAAAATTGCCTGAGTGCCCTAATGACAAAAATTCTGATATCTGCTGTACGGATATGGTATGTGTTCCTGAATCTGTTATCTGTATAAACTGTGCTGGATTAAATTTTTCTGAAAAAGATGACTGCTGTTCAGGTCTTAATTTCTGTTATGATTTCAAAGATTTTCAAGCCACTCCAACTGGTGTTAAATGTAATGATGGTAAGGAATGTATCAAAATTGAAGGCAAAGTAGATATTTATGTAAGCTGTCCTACCAGTGGAATTTAATGACTATTCTTTTTTATTCAAGCACATCCCTCTCTTACCAAAGGCTCAATTCAAAGGGGGTTAAGCAATGAATGAAATCAAAGAATATATTATATATATAATTAATTTAATATGGAATTATATACAATTGTGTGGACAATATTTATCTGAAATCAATATAAAGCTA
>CAYRVO010000274.1:0-2633 GCA_964427565.1 uncultured Halanaerobiales bacterium
TTTCAAACCATATAGGTAATCTTGCTTTTTCAGGTGTTTGTGCAGTAATACAGTTTAAATATGTCGATTTACGGTCATATTTTTTCACTACTCTTTTTGTAGTAAAATCAGCAAAACCTATACCAGTTGCAGTACCATGAGATTCTTTTGTTATATCCAGTACAATAATACGCTTAATGTCGGGTATATTAGGTTCTTTTTGTCCATATACCATAATTCTACCAATAACATTTGTGTCTATTCCAGTTCCGCTTACATTTTTACCTATCTCTTCTACAATTAAGATATCTAATTCATCAAACGGCAATAAACCCAGGTTTTCTTTGGCATGTTTTAATAATTCTTTCTCTGATTCATATATATTCTCAGGAATTATTGCTCTAACTTCAGAAGTCTGATGATAATAATTTTCAACTGTTGCCAGTCCAAATGCCACAGGTAACTTTTCTATTATTTTACCACCAATTTCCGTTATTGCTTTCTCATATCCAATATCAAGAGCCCATTGATGAACCGTCAAAGCTCCTTTTGGATTACCAAGTCCTACAGCGCACATTTTATGAAGTCCACTTTCAATCTTTCCAACATATTCAGTATGTTCCTTTACTCTATTAAACAAAACAACTTTGTCTATTGCGGAAGACATAACAATTTCATTAACAAAGACCGGTGCACCACTTTCTGTTGATCCTATTTTAACTGATTTGTTTGATGCTAATATTGGAACCCCCATTATTCCCTCTGATATTCCTAATGAAGCAAGCATCTTCTTTTGTCCTTCAGCTGTTCCTCCACCATGTGAACCCATACTGGGAATAATTATTGCCTTAGCATTGGCAGATTTTATTTTATTAATAATAATCTTTAATATTTTTTGTAAGTTTGAAATTCCCCTGCTTCCCACAGTTATTCCAATCTTCTCTCCTGGTTTAATTACTTCTTTAATATTCAATTTTTCAATTTCTTTTTTGATTTTTGTTTCAATATTATCTATTTTAGGTACATTAATATACTGCTTAATTAATCCCATTCTTGGAAACTTAACTTTACTCGCATATTTTTCCATTTTATTTCCCCTCCTTAATTAATTACAGTAATCTTAATATATAAGTATATTTATACATCAATATTAATTTGCTTTCCTTAATATACTATAACTATATATTACCTTGCTAACCATCCGCCATCAACCGGAATTACTGAACCATATACATAATTCGAAGCATCAGATGCTAAATATACTGAAATACCTTTCAAATCATTATTTTTACCCCATTCTCCTGCAGGTATTCTTTTTATTATAGCCTGATTCCTATCTTTATTTTTCCTTAATGCTGCTGTATTTTCTGTTACCATATATCCTGGTGCTATTGCATTTACATTAATATTATGTTTTGCCCATTCATTGGCAAGTGCCTTCGTTATACCTGCAACTCCATGCTTGCTTGCCGTATATGATGGAACTAATATACCTCCTTGATACGAAAGTATTGAGGCAATATTAATAATCTTACCCTTCTTTTTATGTGTAATAAATTCTTTTGCTACAGCTTTAGAAAGGAAAAACATACTTTTTAAATTAACATTAATAACATCATCCCAGTCTTTTTCGTTAAAATCCCGGGCAATATTTCTTTTAATAATTCCTGCATTATTAACCAATATATCTATTTGACCAAATTCTTTTTTAGTTTCATTAATTATATAATTAATGTTTTTGATGTTTTTCAAGTCATAATTTATACTCAAAAATTCTTTGCCTATTTTATTTATTCCTTTTTTCACTTCGGTCATTTCACTCCTGGCAACACCAGCTATATTTGCACCTGCTTCAGCTAATCCTTCTGCTATTCCATATCCTAACCCATTTAAATGTGAACATCCCGTTACTATTGCTACTTTATTATCCAATTTAAATTTATCTAATATCATATACTGGTTATACCTCCATGTTTTATAATTAAAAATTATTATCTTCTTCCACCATTTTTTTTAACTTTTCATTTATTGTACCATCCGGTAAAACATAATCAGGAGAAATATATCCATCTTTTTCAAATTTTTTCTTCCTTACACATCCCTCACCATTATTCCGGCAATAATTTTTAACCCATTTTTCATCCAATAATCCATTATCAAATGCTCTTTTCATTGCTGAAGTTTTATTATACCAGGTACAATAGTTTTTTCCCATATTGATAATCCCCCTAATAAACTTAAAGTTATTTTTGTTCAACAAAAA
The DNA here is from genome assembly GCA_964427565.1 of uncultured Halanaerobiales bacterium. Lineage (GTDB taxonomy): Bacteria > Bacillota > Halanaerobiia > Halanaerobiales > JADQBU01 > CAYRVO01. The sequence goes on from CAYRVO010000274.1 coordinate 2,243, forward strand.
TGTGGATAATTTATTCTATTCATAAATAGAACATTATCCACATATGTTTTGTTTTATACATTTATTTTAAATTTTTAATTAACCTAAAGTCACCAAATTTTGCTGCTTTTAAAATCGAACCCATATATTCATCTATAAGTGAAGTATCTAATGGTATTGGCATATTCTTTAATTTCATATCCAGTTGAGGGTTCTTAGCTGCTTTTAATGCTCTTTTAATATAAAGATCATTAAAACTATCTAGTTCAGATAGAGTTGTAGGAAATTTTACTTCTTTAGCCAGTTTAATCATTCCTTTAGCAACTACAATTCCTAAATATTTACCATGCAATTTCTTTAAATCTTCATCAATATAACCATATTTTTTAAAAATTTCCCCAATAATCTTAAG
>CAYRVO010000275.1:0-2612 GCA_964427565.1 uncultured Halanaerobiales bacterium
ATCAGTAATTATCGGTAAATCAAATTCCTCTTTGATCTCATCTAATATTTCTAATCCCTGCTCAATTCCAGGCCCACGATAAGAATTTATAGAAGATCGGTTTGCTTTATCAAAAGAAGATTTAAAAACAAAGGGTATCTGCAATTTTTCAGTAATCTCCTTTATATTAAAAGCAATATTTTTTACTCTTTCTGGCTCTTCCAGTACACAGGGTCCAGCCAGTAAAACAAAAGGTTCCTTTTGATTACCAAAAATAATATTATCATTTACAACAACTTCTCTTACCATCTTTATCCCCCTAAATTCCATTTTCTTGAATATCCCCAATTTATTATCAACTAAATAAAATTTATCCTTATCTTTCCAGTATTGCTTCCACTTTTTTTATATCCTCAGGTGTATCAACACCAATAGAATCATAATCTGTTTCCACTACCCTAATCTGATATCCATTTTCCAGTACTCGAAGCTGCTCCAAAGCTTCAGCCTTTTCCAGCATAGTTAATTGCTTTTTGCATAATTTAAGTAAAAAATCACGTCTATAAACATAAAGCCCAATATGTTTATAAACTTCGGTTTTATTATCCCGGATATAAGGTATCGGAAAACGAGAAAAATAGAGGGCATTATTATTAATGTCAGTAACTACTTTGACTATATCGGGATTATTTATTTCTTTTTCATCTTCAATTTTTTTCTTGAGAGTAGCCATTTTAAGACTTTTATCAGCTGTAAATGGAGCAATGGCTTCTGTAATCATTTCTTTTTTTATTAAGGGTTCATCTCCTTGAACATTTACAATTATATCACTATCTAATTGGGTAGCAACTTCTGCTATCCTATCAGTCCCCGAGCAATGATTGGGGGAGGTCATTTTTACATGACCACCAAAATCTTTTACCTTTTGATAAATTCTTTTATCATCAGTTGCTACAATTACTTTATTTATAGCTTTAACTATTTTTACTCTATTATATACACGTTCAATCATTGATATCCCTGCTATATTTACAAGAGGTTTACCGGGAAACCTTGTTGAACTATAGCGAGCTGGGATTATAGCTGTAATTTGCATAATTGTCCTCCTTAAGCAATTACACTTACCAGGCCTTCATTCTCATAAACTTCCAGTTTAACACCAAGTGTAAAAATTCCTATTTTTAATTTGCGAAATTGTGTAACCATTTCTTCTGTAAATTTTACTGCATCTTTTTCAGTTGTAATTACCCAATCTACATTCTGCATCTGAGCTTTTACAGCTATATCCATCAAATCTTTTTCTCTATATTTATAATGATCGGGATAAATAATTGAATCTATAACTTTAGCCTCTAACTGTTTTAAACTTTTGATAAAGGAATCCGGAGTTCCTATCCCACTTAAAGCCAGTACTTTTTTCCCTTTTAATTCATCAACTTTATAGGAATCACTTGCTTCAGAAGTAAGTGATTTTATATATAAAGGTTGATAATGGGAAGTAAATATCTTGGCATTTTTATTATATCTCTTTAATTTATTCTTTATTTCCTGAACCTGTTTTTTACTAACCTGATCTGCACGAGAGATAACAAAATTATCTGCTCTCTTCAGGGCAGAAAGAGGCTCACGCAATAAACCACGGGGAATAAGATGATTATACCCAAATGGATTAATGGCACTTATGGTAACAATATCATTATTCCTTTCCAGCTGTCGATGCTGAAAAGCATCATCAAGAATTATTATATCAGGATCAAATTCCTTTATAGCCAGTTTGCCTGCCTGATATCGATCTTTACCGATAATTATGGGAATGTTTTTTAAATGTCTGGCCATCATATATACTTCATCACCGGCTTCTTTAACTCCAGCAAATATCTGCTTACCATCAGATATAATTAAGGGTTTTTTATTCTTACCTCCATAGCCTCGACTTACTATAGCTATCTTTTTTTTCCTTTTTTGTAACCTATGAGCTAACCGTTCCACCACCGGAGTTTTTCCGGTACCACCAGTAGTAATATTACCAATACTTATTACTTTACATGGCAATTTATAGCTTTGAATAATATTAATCTTAAATAAAAAATTTTTAACTGTCAGCAAACATATATATACTAATTCCAGTAAAGACAGTATTATTAAAACCATTTTATCTTTGAATCTACATTTTTTACCCGCAATAACTTCAATTAAATACCGGCGCATAATTTATACACCACTCTTCTTAAAAATTGGATAATTCATATTCTGCTTTCTCCTGTATCTTTGCCATTTCTTCTTCCAAAAGAAAACATCTTTCCTCAATATCAAGATCTTGTGAAAAACGAATCGGTTTTCCCATACTAAGCACTGCTCTGGTCAGAGGATAGGGTATTACATAGCTATCCCAGCTATTTACTTCTTTCTTTTTTTTGACTGCTAAACCCAGGGGAACAATATAACCATCACATTTTTCCTGAAGATATACTATACCAGGTTTCACTTTATAAATTGGACCTGTGGGACCATCAGGAGTTAGAACAGTAGAATTACCTTTTTTTAATTTTTTGTTTAATTTGACTAAAGACCTGCCACCACCCCTGGTACTTGAGCCCCTCAATGTTTGCCAGCCAAATTTCTGTAATAAACGT
>CAYRVO010000276.1:0-2604 GCA_964427565.1 uncultured Halanaerobiales bacterium
CTGAAAGTTTCAATTCATTACCATCCCAATCTATATTCAGGGGATCATCAAATGAAATTTCTGAGCGCTTTTTATTATTTTTACGTAAATACATTAATATTTCATTTTCAATACAACGTGAAGCATATGTTGCCAGTTTTATATTTCTATCAACATTAAAGGTATGAACAGCTTTGATTAAACCTATCGTCCCTATAGATATTAAATCTTCTATATCTATACCCGTATTTGTAAATTTGCGAGCAATATATACTACCAGTCTTAAATTATGTTTTATTAATAATTCCTTTACATCTTCATCTCCTTCTTTAAGTCTGGATAGAAGATAATCTTCTTCATTATCTTCAAGTGGTGGTGGTAGTGTCTCACTACTACCAATATAATGAATTGAAGACCGGTAAAAACCAAAATTACGGGCAATCTTAAACCATGAAAATAATATTTTAATTCTAAAAAAATGATAAATTTTTTTGATCATAATCAGACTTCCTTCCTAATTTAAATTATTTTTTAACTAAGATACGGGGATTTACTAATGCCTGATAGCTATCATTTTCATCAAGTTTGTGATCAGTTAAAGCCAGCAAAATATTTTGCCTGCTAATATTTTTATTGTTATATAAAATTTCTACTTTATCAGGTCTAAAACCCACAAGCATACCATGCTCTTGTCCTAAATCGGAGAAGGGTAAAATCCTGACACGATCACCCATATCATTCTCAGCAAAAACATCTATTAAATTTACTATCCCCCCTTTATTCTGTGCTAAAATATTTCTTAATTTCATTGGGAAAAGGGTTGAAATATCATTAAGCTCCACAACAATAACCGGTACATTTGTAATAGGATCATTTAGATCATTTCCTGTGTCAATTAAACCCTTTATAGCTATCTTTTTTTTCTTGAAATAAATAGTTATAGGTACTAGCAAAGTTTCAGGGTTAATATAACTGTGAAATATTATCCATCCTTTGTAACCCAGTAATAACAGTACTAGAAAACCAATACTCAAAAAAATGTAAGTCTTTTTGGCATTAATCTGTTGCACACCAAATATATATATAATAGACAAAATAGCACCTATACAGATAAAACTTATTAAATATAAATATCCTACAGCTTTTAAAAATTTGGGTAATGATAATTTGCCAAAAGAAATATATACTATCAGCATTGCTACTACAATATTTAAAATAATATGGAATAAATATCTATAAAAACTTTGGCCTGAAATAGTATCTGTATAAATGATTATAAATGTATAACATGTTCCTGTAATAGCAGCCAGAAGTAATCTCCACCAGTTACTTTTATATTCCAGAATTCTTGCTACTGCCCAGATAATAGCATAAGTCATTAAAGTATTATTCAAAAACAAAATGTCAATATAAATAATCATACACTGCCTCCAGAAAATAACCCTTATTTAAAATTATATTAAATGAAAATTTAAAATATTACAAATATTTTTTTGTTATTTTGTCACATCCTGTAAAAATTAAAAAATTCTCGATGCTCATCACATCGAGAATATATTTAACTTTTTTGTCTTCGTAAAAATGCTGGTATATCGAGATCCTCACCTGAGAAATTTTCCATTTCGAAATCTGTTTCCATCTCTTCCGAATTATTTGCAACTGATTCCTCTTGTTTATTATTAAAACCAGTAGCTATTACAGTAACCTGAACTTGATCATCAAATTCTTCATTTATTACAGCTCCCAGGATAATATCAGCATCTGCAGCCGAGACTTCCTGAACTACACGGGCTGCTTCATTTGCCTCATGAATACCAAGATTAGCACCACCTGTAATATTTATTAATACTCCTTGAGCTCCATCAATTGATGCCTCTAATAATGGAGAATCAATTGCCAGTTTTGCTGCTTCTACAGCTCTATCATCACCACTTGCAGTACCTATTCCCATCAATGCTGATCCCGCATCAGTCATAATTGTCTTTACATCAGCAAAATCCAGGTTAATTATACCGGTAATTGTTATTAAATCAGCTATCCCCTGAACTCCTTGCCTTAATACATCATCAGCAATTTTAAAAGCTTCAATTAAGCTTGTCTGTTTTTCAGCTACTTCCAGTAATCTATCATTTGGTATAATAATTAAAGTATCTACTTTATTTTTTAAATCTTCTACTCCTGATTTAGCTTTATCCATACGTTTTTGACCTTCAACAGTAAAAGGCTTAGTTACAACACCAACAGTCAAAGCACCCTGTTCCTTTGCTATTTCTGCTACTATGGGGGTAGCTCCAGTACCTGTTCCTCCACCCATACCAGCAGTTATGAATACCATATCAGCACCATCCAGTACTTCTGCTATTTCTTCTTCATTTTCCTGGGCGGCTTCCCGGCCTATCTCAGGGTTCGAGCCTGCACCCAGACCACGGGTTATCTTTTCACCAATTCTAATCGTAACCCCCGCATTAGATGAAAGTAATGCCTGCGCATCAGTATTTATAGCAATAAATTCAACCCCATCAAGACCTTCTTCAATCATTCTATTCACAGCATTATTACCACCACCGCCGACCCCTACAACTTTAATATTTGCAAAGTTTTCTATTTCTGTACCTATATCAAACA
>CAYRVO010000277.1:0-2595 GCA_964427565.1 uncultured Halanaerobiales bacterium
ATCTTCAGATTCAACAATTTTGTTTAAATAGGTACTCCAGTCATAAGTAATTAAATTTGCTTTCACATTTATGTCTTCCAGGAAGGCCTGCATTGCCTGAGCAATCAGTTTTCCCTTGGGAAAATATGGCCTTGGAACAGGCATATACCATAAATCAAATTCAAAACCATCAGGATAACCTGCTTCAGCTAAAAGTTCTTTTGCCTTCTCAGGATTATATTCATAATCTTCAATTTCATCATTATGTCCCCAGGAAGTTGGTGGTATAGGATTCTTGGCAGGTTTACCTAAACCTTCATAAAATGCATCAATTATAGCTTCTTTATTAAAGGCATGAGCAAAAGCCTTTCTAACCTTTAGATTATTAAAAGGTTTTTTAGCCATATTCATGGCAAAATATCCAACATTGTTACTTGGTCTTAGCATAACCTCTAAATCTTTTTTCTCTTTAACACTTTGAACATCTTCCGGTGATAAACCCGTCATAACATCTATAGTACCTGATTGCAATTCCATGTAGCGAGCACTATTATCTGGTATAGACCTATAGACTACTTTATCAACATATGGTCTTCCACCCCAGTAATCTTCATTAGCTTCCAGTATTATTTTGTTTCCCATTTCCCATTCAGCAAATTTGAATGGTCCACTGCCAACTGGATTTTTAAAGAAATCTTCTCCCCATTTTTTGACTGCAGCAGGACTTGCTATTGAAAAAATCGGTATAGCTACATTACTTGCAAATGGTCCCTGAGGTGTCCGCAGTTCAAATTTAACAGTATATTCATCAACAGCTGTTACCTCTTTAATTATCGATTTTTCATCATATCCACCAAACATATATGTGTAAAATCCAAAAGAACCATTATGATAAGGATGATCAGAATATTGCCAGCGTTCAAAGTTGAATTTAACTGCTTCTGCATTTAACTTAGTACCATCATGAAATTCAACACCTTCTCTGAGTTTAAATACCCATGTCTTCCCATCATCAGAAACTTCCCAGCTTTTTGCTACACCTGGAATTACCTCAGTAGTACCTGGTTTAAATTCTGTTAAAGTATCATAAATTTGTCTTATTACTTTCAATGATTCGCCATCGGTTATATTGGCGACATCAAGGCTAACAGAATCTGAACCTCTACCTACAATTAATGTCCCACCATATTTACCATCAGTAGCATAGACACTAACACTTAAACCCAAAATTAACACTAATACTAATATTAAACTATAATACTTCTTCATTTTTTTCCTCCTTGTTTTTGATTTCGTTTTCAACTTCTCTCTGTTTTTAACTTACTTTTTTTGTGTATCACCCCTTCTAATTAACAGATGTATTTTAAAAGCTCAATTTTTTGAGCTCAATTAAAGAAAGTAAATGAATAACATTAATACTTATTAACCTTCCTAAATACATAAAAGGAAAGAAAATTATCTATTTTATGATAGTATGATACTTTGATAATATATTTTGTCATACTATGATACTACCAGTATTAGAATAAAATATCATCAAATATACAATTTCTTAACAACCAGACTTTACTTCTTTTCTAAGAGATAGATTAATAACAAAAAAACTAATATTTATAAATAAATATTAATATTCGGATTATTCACATTTTTTTATACTTATTTTTTTGTGAAAACCAGAAACCTCTTTCAATCTATTGAACTTTCCACTATAGATAAATGCTTAACCATTAATTCTTTTGCTTCTTCAGCCTGTTTATTATTAATTGCCTGCACAATATCATATGAAACTGAAACAATACTGTCTTTTATACCAACAGAAAGTTCTACTATCCTGTTAGTCTCCTTATGTAATAACTCACCAAATATCCTCATTAAACAATTCATTAATTCATTATGACTTGCTTCAGCTATAGCCATATGAAATCCTAAATCTTCAATCACAAATGAACTTATGCTTTCTGCGTTTTTCATCTTTTCATAGCAATCTTTTATCTTTTTTATATCATCGTCATTACCCCTCAATGCAGCAATCCTTGCAAATTCTGCCTCCATCATAATTCTTACTTCCATTAAAGATGATAAAGAAAAATCAGAAATATTGGTAATCAAATTACTTATTTCATCATATTTTAATGCAGAATCATTAACAAAAGCACCCTTCCCATGAATAACATTTAAATATCCTGAAAAAGCAAGGGCCTGTATAGATTCTCTTATTGAAGTTCTACTAACTCCTAATAACTTTGCTAATTCTCTTTCCGGAGGTAGCTTTTCACCAGGTTTTAATTCTCCATTTTTAATTTCGTTTTTTATTTGATCAATGATCATTTCTAAATTTGTATTTTTTGTTATTTTCTGGAAACTCACTTTAATAACCCCTTTATGAAGAAACCCATAATATATTTAACACCATATTTATATTAACTTTATAAAATAGCATTATTAATAAATGACATGTTATTATGTGATAATGTGGTATTACCAATTTTATTAATTAAATTATATAATATAAGTTATACTTTGTCAATGAAAAATTCAAAAAATTTAATAACCTTTTATAAGGCCTGTTTGCACAAGATATCCTTGATACTCTTATCAATACCATACTCAATAGGG
>CAYRVO010000278.1:0-2592 GCA_964427565.1 uncultured Halanaerobiales bacterium
TACCACATACATATCATCTACACTATTATTAATAATAGCAAATCCTATTCCTTTTTCCCCTACTCTAGAAGCTATACTAATATCATTACCAGAAGGAGTTAAATTACCGGAAGGATGATTATGTATTAAAATTTGACCTGAACTTAAGTCTGATAATATTGCCGGTACCATATGATTATTACCACGAGCAATTAAATTAAATTCATTAATATTACCTGTTTTTCGATCTATACTTGCTACTAAAAAAACTTCCTGACCTGAAGCTTTTTCAATTTCCTTTTTAATTTTTCTAACAATATTAGTTTCCAGCTGCACATATTTCACCTAATTTTCTTACTTTTTCTATTTCCCTTTTTTTATTTTCATAGGGATTTTCCATTAAAAATGTGATATTTCAACCCTGATCTACTTGCTACATCATAACCGATTGCATAGGCATGACAGGTGTCAAGCAGAAAGTAATTTTACTATAAATATCAACCATACCAATTATATCATAAATTCCTTTTAAAATAAAAAAAACATAAACCAGAAAACCCAGTTTATGTTTAATAGGTTTAAATCTATTTTTATTCCATTTCTTTCAATGCTTTTTTGCGTGAAAGATTAATTCTATCTTTGTTATCTATTTCTGTCACTTTAACAGGTACTTTATCTCCTACAGACATTTCATCTTCTACTTTATCAACATGATAATCTGCTATTTGAGATATATGAACAAGACCTTCCTTGTTCGGCAAAATTTCAACAAAAGCACCAAAATCTACAACTCTTTTTACTGTTCCTTCATATATTTCCCCTACAACTACATCTCTAGTTAAATCTTCTATCATTTTTTTAGCTTGCTCTCCATCTTCCTGTTTATCAGCAAGGATAAATACTGATCCATCATCTTCTATATCAATTTTAGCATCTGTTTCATCTATAATTTTATTGATCATTTTACCACCTGGACCAATTACATAACGAATTTTTTCAGGATCTATTTTTATAGATATCATTGATGGTGCATATTGTGATAGCTCTTTTCGTGGTTTATTAATTACTGAAAGCATCTCATCAAGTATATATAATCTACCTTCTTTTGCTTTTGCTAATGCCTTCTTGAATATATTTTTAGATATACCAGCAATTTTAATATCCATCTGCATGGCAGTAATACCATCTTTTGTACCTGCAACTTTAAAGTCCATATCTCCATAATGATCTTCCATACCCTGAATATCGGAAAGTATTGTTATTTCATCATTTTCTTTTATCAGACCAAGTGCAATTCCAGCAACAGGTTTCTTAATAGGAACCCCTGCATCCATCAAGGATAATGTACTACCACAAATACTGGCCTGAGAACTAGAACCATTAGATTCCAATACTTCTGATACAATTCTCATTGTATAGGGAAATTCATTTTGATCAGGAAGCATTGGTTTTAATGCCCTTTCACCTAAAAAGCCATGTCCAATTTCACGGCGACCTGGTGAACGAAGTGGCGCTGTTTCTCCTACACTAAAAGGTGGGAAATTATAATGATGCATATACCTCTTTGTTTCTTCTTCTCCTAAGCCAAATAATGTCTGTTCATCACTTGAAGCACCTAATGTTACAACACTCATAGCCTGAGTTTGTCCCCTTGTAAATATTGCTGATCCATGTACACGTGGTAATAATCCAACTTCACACCAGATGGACCTTATTTCATCAGGTTTTCTACCATCAGGACGTAAATTTTGTTCTGTAATTAACTTTCTAATTTCTTCTTTTTTAATTTTATCAAGTACTTTCTCTACTTTCTTTCTATAATCCTTTGTTGATTCATTTTCTTCTTCTGATAAATTAGAAGTAAAATGTTCAATTGTACTGGCAAATACTTCATCTAACTTGTTATTTCTTGCCAGTTTTTCTACAGTTTGTATGGCATTTTTGATTTTTTCCTGTGCATATTCTCTGATTTTACCTTCCAGATCTTCACTAATTTCTGTAGCTGTAAATTCAAATTTTTCTCTTCCTGCTTCAGCAGCCATTTTTTCCTGTATACTAACAATTTTCTTTATTTCTTCATGAGCAACTCCAATAGCTTCGATTATTTTTCCTTCTTCAACTTCATTTGCTTCCGCTTCTACCATCATAACTGCTTTTTTTGAACCGGCAACAGTTAAATCTAATTTACTATTTTCCCTTTCTTCTTCATTGGGATTTATAATTATTTCTCCATCTACTAATCCTACTTTGACTCCCCCAATAGGACCATCAAATGGTATATCTGATAATGCCAGTGCAGCAGATGCTCCATTCATAGCCATTATTTCTGGTTCACAATCATTATCAACCGATAATACTGTAGCAATTACCTGTACATCATGTCTAAACCCATCAGGAAATAAAGGTCTTAAAGGCCTATCAATTAATCGAGCAGCAAGTGTAGCCCGATCCCTTGGTCTACCTTCTCTTCTGGTAATACTTCCCGGTATTTTACCGATAGCATAAACTCTTTCCTCATAATTTACCATAAGGGGGAAATAATCTATACCTTCTCTTGGTTCTGACATAGTTGCCGTAACTAAAACTGCTGAATCTCCGTATTTTACAAGTACA
>CAYRVO010000279.1:0-2590 GCA_964427565.1 uncultured Halanaerobiales bacterium
ACAAATAGATAAGAAAAAATATGATAATTACATTGCCAACAAATATTAAAGAAAATATTTGAAATTTCATTTTCAAGGAGGAGTTATTTATTATTTGTCGAATTTAATAAATATATGAAGATTATGGAAGTTGATTATTTAAACAATAGTATTATTGCAATATAATGAGGTGAGATAATGACTCCAGAAATTTTACTTACTTTGTTGGTACTGTTAGTAACCATAATATTGTTTGTTACAGAGGCCTTTCGAGTTGATATTATTTCTATTACTATTATGATTAGTTTAGCGTGGCTGGGTCTTGTTGAACCTATGGAGATTTTTTCAGGATTTGCAAGTAATGCAGTTATTTCCATTATTGCTGTAATGATACTTGGTTATGGAATAGATCGTTCTGGTGTTATGAAGAAGTTAACAAAACCAATTATTAATTTTGCTGGTAGCAGTGAGAAGAGATTGATCGCTGTTGTTTCTGCATCTGTAGGAATTACATCGGCTTTTATGCAAAATATAGGTGCTACTGCCTTATTTTTACCGGCAATCAGGAGAATATCAAAAAAAATTAATATTTCGTTATCTAGATTACTGATGCCTATAGGATTTTCTGCTATACTTGGAGGTACATTAACAATGGTAGCCTCCGGTCCCTTAATTATCTTAAATGATTTATTGAGACAGGGAAATGAAGAACCATTTAATCTCTTTAGTGTTACTCCCCTGGGTTTTATTCTTCTTATTTGTGGCATTCTGTACTTTGTTATTTTTGGCAAGTATATATTACCTTCCCGTAGTGGGGATAAAGAAGAATCAAATAATACACAGGAGAATTTAATTGAATCCTGGGAATTGCCTACAGCAGTTCATTATTGTGATATTCCGGAAACAAGTAATTTGATTGGTGAAAGTTGTGAGAGCTCCAGGCTATGGATTGATTTTAGTTTGAATTTACTTGCTTTAAGAGAAAAAGATGATATATCCTATGCCCCCTGGAGATATACTCGTTTTGCTGCCGGTCAACAGTTAATGCTACTGGGAAAAGAAAAAAATGTAAAGAGTTTTGCTGAACAATATGGATTGAATTATGAAAAGGAAACTGAAAAATTCAAGGAATCTAAATTGCTAAAAAACAGTGGTTTTGCTGAGATTATTATTCCCCCGCGATCAGAAATTGCAGGTAAGACTTTAAGAGAAATTGCCCTTCGTAAAAACTTTAATAGTAATCCCGTTATCTTATTACGTGGTGATAAACAAATTAAAGGTGATTTCTCTGATATTAAGCTTGAATCAGGGGATGCCATGATAGTTTATGGGTTAATTGAAAATTTGCAGGCATTTCAGGAAGATAATAATTTTGTTCTTGTCACACATTTAGAAGAGAAAGATGGTATATCCAGTAAACCGGTTTTTGCTATAATAAGTTTTGTGGTAGCTTTAATCTTAGTGTTACTGGGATTTAAGTTATCCCTATCTCTTTTTACCGGTGCATTAATTATGATTTTGTCGGGTGTTATTCCTGTTAATGAGATATATAAGGCAGTAGACTGGAAAACTGTTTTTCTACTTTCGGGTTTAATCCCCTTAGGAATTGCAATGGATAAAACTGGTGCAGCTAATTATATAGCCAATCAAATGATGGTAATGTTACAGGGCAGTCACCCTATACTTTTATTATTTGCAGTTGCTATTTTGTCTACTTTGTTCACATTATTTATGTCCAATGTTGCAGCAACTGTAGTTTTAGTACCCCTGGTAATGATAATGGGACAGCAAACGGGAATCAATCCCCGGGCACTTGCTTTACTTGTCGGTGTTTGTGCTTCTAATTCTTTTGTATTACCTACCCATCAGGTGAATGCTCTGTTGATGACTCCCGGTGGTTATCATAATAAAGATTATATTAAGGCTGGAGGTATATTAACCATTATCTTTATGATTATTGCTGTAATGTTTATTTATTTATTCTATGTTTAAAAGCAAAACTTTTCATTTGTTGATGATTAATTATTGTATTAAGTTGTTTTGTCATTTTATAAACGAGATTTAAAATGGCTTTAGCAAAAATATATTACAGGAGGGAAAAACATGTTAATAAAACAATATCATATTGAAAAATTGGCTCATAGTTCTTATATTCTGGCAGGTGAAGAGACCTGTGCTGTAATAGATCCCAGGCGGGATATTGACATGTATTTAGAAGAAGCAAAAAAAATGGACCTAGAAATCACTCATATTCTGGAAACACATTTACATGCTGATTTTATTTCCGGACATATTGATCTTGCCAAAAGAACAGGGGCAACCATTTATGCACCTCAATCGGCTAATTGTCAATTTGAACATATTGCTTTAAAAGAAGGTGACAAGATTAAAATTGAGGATATGGAGCTAAATATTCTGGAAACACCCGGTCATACCCCTGAGCATATTTCTTATGTTGTCAAAGATTTAAGTAGAGCAGATGATCCAATTGGTGTTTTCTGTGGTGATACATTATTTGTTGGTGATGTTGGTAGGCCAGATTTATTTCCGGGGCGGGCAGAAGAATTAGCAGAAAAGCTTTATGATAGTGTTTTTAATAAATTGATGGAAC
>CAYRVO010000280.1:0-2585 GCA_964427565.1 uncultured Halanaerobiales bacterium
TTGCGCCAGCCTTTTCTAACTAAAAAAGTGGGAACAATAATTGCTCCAGTTCTCTGGGCCAATTTTACAGCACCAGTATATGTTGAAGCAGGTTTCCCAAAAAAGTTTATTCTCCAACCATTATTACGTGCATCCTGATCCCCAAGTATATAAAGACATTCTCCGTTTTCAAGTTTTCTATAACCATTTTTAACTAATATTCCATAAGGAATAATATTAATCCCTTTGTTACCTCTTATTTCATTAATTTTTTTATTAAAAAAAGAATTTTCCTGTCTGGTAGCTATTGCATTAAGAGGATATCCCAAAAGTGAAATAAAGGCAGCCATCCATTCCCAGTTACCAAAATGTGCTCCATAAATTATAACTCCCTTACCCCGTGAAAAGACCTCTTTTAAATATTCTTCTCCTTCAATACTACAATAATCTTTAAAATTATCTTTATCTATCTTTTCTAGATATATAAATTCAACAAGCATTAAACCCATATTTATAAATGTTTCCTTGGTTAATTTTTTTAATTTTTCCTCTTTAATATCTTCATAGGCCGTTTTCAAATTTTTTCTGGCAATTTTTCTACGACTTCTTACCAGATAATATATTAACTGTCCTAAAGATTTACCTAATATATAACGTCCTTTCTCAGGTAAAATATTTGTTATAAAAAATATCACTCTAAATATAATATATAAAATTAAATTTTTTACTGTGGCCATCTATAACACCCTGGCCCGTAATAAATCCTGGAAGTTTATCATCCCTACGGGTTTACTATCCTTAACAACCACCAAATCATTTATTTCTTTATCTTCCATTATTTTTAATGCTTTTGCTGCTAGAACATCAGGTTTGATAGCAATAGGATTTTCTGTCATAAATTTTTTAACTTTTTCATTTATGAAATTATTATCTTTCTCAAGTAATCTACGTATATCTCCATCTGTTATAATTCCACTTAATTCTCCATTTTCATCAATAATAGATGTCGAACCCATTTTTGATTCAGTCATTTTTAACAGGGCCTCTTTAACCGTAGTTTCAAGAGTTACTACTGGATTTTCATTCCTTATTTCCATTACATCTTTAACCACAGTTAATAATTTTCTACCCAGAGCACCACCAGGATGATAAAGAGCAAAATCTTCACTGGTAAAACCCTTAATATGGGAAAGAGCCAGTGCCAGCGCATCACCCAGGGCCATAGTTGCTGTAGTACTGGCCGTAGGAGCCAATCCATGGGGGCAGGCCTCTTCTTCCACCCCGGCGAAAATACATATATCAGCATATTCAGCCAGAGTAGAGGACTTATCACCTGTTAAAGCTATCATCCGGGCACCTATTCTTCTTATTGAAGGGATCAATTTTAATAATTCCTCCGTTTCTCCACTATTAGAAATAGCAAGAATAACATCTGCTTCCGTTATCATACCCAGATCACCATGTAGGGCTTCACCAGCATGAACAAAAAATGCCGGTGTACCTGTACTGGAAAAAGTTGCTGCAAGTTTTTTGGCAATAAGACCAGATTTCCCCACACCCATAAATACTACCCGGTCATTACTCTTTATAATAACATTAATGACATCTCTAAAATTATCATTTATTGATTTTTTTAAATTCAAAACAGAATCAGCTTCGATATCAAGTACATTGCGAGCCTCAACAAGACTCTTGTCCAGTTTATCTTCTGTAATTTCATTTATATCATTCATTTTTCTCACCCTATTATAATAAATTTATTAAAATTGACTCTCCTCGGGGCGAGCCCACGAAGTTTGCAAGCAGACTTTAACTTCTATCACTAAAATAAAACTCTAGCCAACACAAAGATAGTATTCTTAATGAAAATTTATGATTTAGTTAAAGAGGTTCACTACCTGCACTTTACTACTTTGTCAATTGCCAGAGCCTCTTTTAGTATAGTTTCTAAATTGGAAAGCCTGACCATACTGGCAGAATCACTTAATGCTTCTTCCGGCTGATCATGAACTTCCATAAACAAAGCATCAATACCGGCTCCTGCAGCTGCCCGTGTTAAACAGGGTACATATTCTCTATTACCTCCGGATTTGTTACCTGCACCACCAGGGAGCTGTACACTATGAGTAGCATCAAAGACAACCGGATATCCTGTTTTGCGCATCCGTGGTAAAGATCTAAAATCCACTACTAAATTATTATAACCAAAAGAAACCCCTCGTTCTGTAAGCAATATATTTTTATTCCCCGTACTCTCAATCTTTTTCACAACATTATCAATATCCCAGGGGGCAAGAAATTGTCCTTTTTTAACATTAACAATTTTACCACTTTCTCCGGCTGCAACAACAAGATCTGTCTGTCGTGATAAAAAAGCAGGGACCTGTAAAATATCAGCTACCTCAGCCGCTACTGGCACCTGACCGGGTTCATGAATATCAGTAATTATGGGTAGATAATATTCATCTTTTATCTGTCCTAATAATTCCAGACCCTGCTCTATTCCGGGACCGCGGTAAGAATCTATAGAAGAACGGTTTGCCTTGTCAAAAGAAGATTTGAAGACAAATGGTATCTGCAATTTCTCGGTAATCTCCTTTATATTG
>CAYRVO010000281.1:0-1351 GCA_964427565.1 uncultured Halanaerobiales bacterium
ATATTAAAGATTTTAAAAAATTTTATAATTTTCTGGAAAATAACGATATGAGTTTTAAAGAAGTTAACTACAAATATTCAAAGCAGGTATTTGAAATTCTCTTATTTCAAAATACAGACCATGAAATTGTCTGGACAAATAAGAAAAATCATCTAATTAATAAATTTAATTTAAATAAAGGGGAACTGTTTAATAAAAAATGTTATGAAATCTTTTTTCAAAGAAATAATCCCTGTCCAGAATGCCCTCTTGAAAAATGTAAAGAAAGCTTAAACCCACAAACATATGAAAATACTTTACCTTCTAATGATATTTATATCATCCGGGTATTTCCAGTAAAAAATTGCGCTGGTAAACTAACAGGTTTTGTACAGATTGCAACTGATATAACTAATAAAAGAAAATTAAAGGAAAATTTAAAACACAAAAAACGGAAAATAGATCTATTTACTAATCTTTCTCACGAATTAAGAACTCCTCTAAATTTAATGCATTCTTCTTTAGATGTTGTGAATATGCATTTAGAAAAATTAGCTATTACTGATGAAAACAAAAAAAAATTTAAAAAATATTTTAAATTAATAAAACAAAATAATTACCGCTTAATGAAAATAGTTAATAATATTATGGATTTGCAAAAAATGGACTCTGGAAATTATAAAATGCACTTTATAAATAATGATATAGTTAAGACAATAAAAAATATAACTATTTCAAGTTATGATTATGCAAAAAAGCAGGGTAAGAATCTTAAATTCGATTCAGATATTAAAGAAAAGATTATCCCTTTTGATCCTTATGAAATAGAAAGAGTGATACTTAATTTATTATCTAATGCCTTTAAATATACTAATAAAGGAAATACCATTGAAGTTAATGTAAAAAACGCTAAAAAATATGTTGATATAATAGTAAAAGATACAGGAATAGGTATTCCAGAAAAAGATCAGAAAAAAATTTTTAATAAATTTTTGCGAGTTGATGATAGTTCTTATCGGAAATGTGAAGGTACTGGATTAGGATTATCAATAGTTAAATTTATTATAAAAATGCACAAAGGACAGATAAAGTTAGCAAGTAAATACCAAAAAGGAACAAAATTTATTATTAAACTCCCTGTTAAACAAAATAAAAATATTAATAAAGAATCTAACAAAACAAAAAAAGTTAATAGTATGATAGATCGTATGGATATTGAGTATTCAGATATATATATGTAAACTCCTCTTATTTACAAATACAATCTCCCTATTCCGCCTCTCCAGGCGGAATTTTTATATGTAATTATTTTGATCAATAAAGATTTAAGATAATTATATTTTTTTGTTAACATTTTGACAATGTTGTCCTA
>CAYRVO010000281.1:1361-2584 GCA_964427565.1 uncultured Halanaerobiales bacterium
AAAAGCGGATGAGGAAATTCTATAATAGCTACGGTTAAAAATAATTTAACAAAAGTATAATTAACTAGTTTTTTGAGACAATAATAAAAAAACTATCCTTATATAAAGAGGAGATAACTCAATGTGGAATAAATTTAAGGACTTAATAAAAAATAAAATAAATAATGATTCAAAACTTCCTGTAAAATTTAGCAGAAATATAGAAAAAAACAAAGAAATTATAAAAGAAAAGTTTACCGAGGTCGGGGACTTAAAATTAAGAGAATTAAAACTTATCGAATCATCCGGGCAGACAAGAAAAATTCTACTTGTTTATATTGATAACCTTATCGATAAAAATATAGTTAACAATAATATAATTGAACCACTTCTTTTTCAGCAGCGAGAATCCAATCTTGATCTGGGAACCGGGGAAAGCCTGGCAACTAATATATGTGATAAAGTAATTAATGTGCAAAATGTTGAACAGGTTAATAAGATAAAAGATGCTACAACTGCTGTTTTAACAGGAAATACTATTCTATTAATAGAAGGAATATCTATAGCCTTTAATATTGATACTCAGGGCTGGGAAGAAAGGAAAATCTCTCCACCTGAAGTAGAAAAATCGGTTCGGGGGCCCAGGGTAAGCTTTATGGAGAATATCAATACCAATATTGGCAGTATTAGAAGAATAATAAAGAGCAGTTCTTTAAAAATTTCTTATTTTACAAAAGGAAAGTATTCTCAAACCAAAATAGCGGTTGTCTATCTAAAAGGAGTTGCCAATCATAAAATTGTCAATGAAGTTAAAAAAAGGCTTGAGCCCATTGATGTCGATTATATACTGGGCTGTACTCATGTGATGGAATTAATTGAGGATAATCCACTTTCTCTATTTCACACTGTGTATGAAACCGAAAGGGTTGATACTTTTGTTGGAGGTGTTTTGGAAGGTAGAGTAGGACTTCTTATAGATGGTTGTCCAACATCATTAATGGTTCCCAAACTCTTTATGGAAAATTTTATTAGTCCTGAAGATTATTACAGCCGCTACTGGTATTCTATGGTTATCAGGATTCTAAGATTTTTTGGATTTCTTATAAGTACAATGTTACCCGCTGTTTATATATCGGTAATCTCATTTCATCAGGAATTATTACCCATGACCCTTGTACGCTCAATCTATGCATCCCGGCAAGGGGTTCCCTTTCCTGTTATTATAGAAATGCTGCTTTGCCTCT
>CAYRVO010000282.1:0-2572 GCA_964427565.1 uncultured Halanaerobiales bacterium
CTTGGCAGCTTTTTGCAACGAATAAAAATAATCTGTATAAATTTTATCTATATTTCTATTTTCATATTCTTCTTTATAATCAGGATGATCAAATTCCCAATCACCCAGACAATGTACTGAACCAATTATATAATCTAATGGTAAACCATTCAATTTCTCTTTTATTTCCCGTTCTTTATCTGGTAAATAATTTACTTCCAATCCTAGCCTTATTGACATTTCTGATTTCTCGTTTTTTATTTTAATTAAATTTTCCCAGTTCATCTCCTCTAAAAAACGATCATGATCAGAAAAACCCAGCTCTTTTATTCCCATTTTTTTAGCTCTATCAACAAAATCCTTTAAATGTGGTAAATTGTGAGCTGGTTTTACAGATTCCTCACCATGGGAATAGGGATGAGTATGGTAATCAACTAAATACATTTTATATTCCCCCTGTTTTATAATTCTGAATAATTTAAAACACTTGCACTAATGTATTTTGTTATGTATAATGTTAAAAATAAATTAATTATTATCAATAAATGAAAGGAGTTAAAAATCATCTTCTCAATAATTATAAACTATATTTTGCCGGAGGTCAACAGGATCTAAAGAATGAAATCTTCAGGGTAGGCCATATGGGCTATATAAATGAAGAAAATATTTTAGAAGCAATCAAAAGATTTTGACTCTACTTTACATGATTTTAATATTGACTCAACAATCAGTGCAAGTCGTGAAATTATAAAAGGGGGTAAATTATAAAATGCATAAAGTACTTGTAAGTGATACTATTGCCCAAAGCGGTATAGATATTTTGACTCAGAAAGCAGAGGTAAATTATGATACAAATTTATCTCGGGAAAATTTTCTGGATATAATAGGGGATTATGACGCAATAATTGTACGTAGTATGACAAAACTCAATAAAGAAGCACTTGACAAAGCAAAAAATCTAAAGGTTATCGGTCGAGCAGGAACTGGTTATGATAATATTGATATTGAAAAAGCAACACAAAAAGGTATTGTTGTTTTTAATACACCTTTTGGTAATACTATTTCAGCAGTTGAACATACTCTTGGTATGTTACTGGCTTTATCACGCAATATTGCTCAAGCTAATGAGGCCTTACATAAAGGAATCTGGGATCGCAAAAAGTATATGGGTACTGAAATCAAGGAAAAAACACTCGGTATAATTGGGTTAGGAAAGATAGGTAGTAGGGTTGCAAAAAGAGCCCGGAGTTTTGGTATGAAAGTTATAGCTAATGATCCTTATCTTGCACCCGAAGTAGCCACAAGACTTGATATACCTTTATTATCTTTTAAAGAACTTCTAAAAGTATCTGATTATATATCACTCCATACTCCTTTGACAGATGAAACCTATCATATACTTAGTCACAAGGAATTTGCTATAATGAAAGACTCTGTTAAAATTATAAATTGTGCTCGCGGTGAAAATATTAATACATCAGCACTGGCAAAGTCAATAAAAGAAAATAAAGTAGCTGCTGCTGCTATTGATGTTCATGAACAGGAACCCTTAAAAGTAGAAGAAAATCCTTTAAGTAAATATAAGGATAAAGTAATTATGACCTGTCACCTCGGTGGTACAACCCATGAAGCAATGGATAACGTCTCTACAGCTGCAGCAAAACAGGTATTAACTGTTCTTAATAATAAACTCCCTGATTCACCTTTGAATATTCCTGAAATGGAGTCTGATAATTTTAATGAAATCAAACCTTATTTGAATTTAACTGAAAAAATGGGTAATTTCCTTGCCCACTGGAAAGGTCACGAAAGGATAAAAGGAATAGAAATTGAATATGGAGGTAAAATTACAGATCACAAATTACAACCCTTCACAGTTAATACAATAAAATCAATACTTGATCCTGTACTTGATTCACGGATTAATCTTGTTAATGCCCGTTTAATAGCAAAAGAAAGAGCAATAAATATTAAAGAAAGTAATATTGAAAAAACTGAAGGATTAAAAAATTTAGTACGTATAAACATAGAAACATCAGAAGGTAATTATAGTATAGCTGGAACATACCTTCCTATCGGCTTAAGAATTATAGAAATCAATAAATCCAGAATTGATTTAGAATTAACTGGAAATTATCTTATTACTACTTATGAAGATAAACCTGGAGTTATTGGTAAGGTTGGTACTATACTGGGAAAATACAATGTAAATGTTGCCCGGATGCAAGTAGGAAGACAAACTGAAGGTGGAGAAGCAATTATGCTTGTTCAAACTGATTCGAGACCAACTGAGGAAGCCATAGATGAAATAAGTAATAAAATCGGTGTTTTTGATTGCTGTATGTTACCATCAATTTAATATTTTACTAAAAATACATCTTGAATTTATAATACTCTATATAAAATAATTAAAGCACCTTTAAAGGTGCTTTTTTTCTGGAGCGGGAAACGGGACTTGAACCCGCGACCCTCACGTTGGCAACGTGATGCTCTACCGCTGAGCTACTCCCGCATAAAATGGTGGAGGGGAAAGGATTCGAACCTTTGTAGGCATCGCCGGCAGATTTACAGTCTGCTCCCTTTAGCCACTCGG
>CAYRVO010000283.1:0-2567 GCA_964427565.1 uncultured Halanaerobiales bacterium
AGCGTTATAGTATCGGGTACCTCCCGGTATATGTCGAAAAATGCAATAGGTTTTTGAAGGTTCCTATGCAGTAGTACCGGGTACCTCCCGGTATATGTCGAAAAATGTAACATTATTAAAAAAGAATATATATCGCTTATAATTAATAAAATATAATATGCGAGTAATAATATATATGTATTTTCTTATTTAGGAAGGGAAATATATATGAATGAAGCTTTAGTTGTCATTACAAGAGGAGTAATTGCTTTTTTTACTTTACTAATTTTTACAAGGTTACTTGGCAAACAACAAATTAGTGAATTTACATATTTTGATTATATTCTGGGTATAACTATCGGTTCTACTGCTTCGACTCTGACTGTTGACCTGACAAGTAGGGCCTGGGATCACTGGATAGGATTGTTAACCTGGATTGTTGTTGTATTCTTATTACAGTGGGTAACACTTAAATCAAGATCAATTTCCAAATATGTTGACGGTGAGCCTACTGTTATTATAATGAATGGCAGGATAATGGAAAATAATATGAGAAAAATGAGATTACGCCTTTCAGAATTGATGGGACAATTAAGAGTTAAAGGTATTTTCAATATAAAAGAAGTAGAATTTGCTGTAATGGAAACTAATGGTGTACTTTCAGTACAGAAAAAATCACAGTATCAGCCTTTAACCGCAGAACAAATGGATATTAATACAGAATATAATGGTTTAAATACAGAATTAATTTATGATGGTGTAATAGTTGAACAAAATTTAAAACAAATAAATCTTGATAAAGAATGGCTTATTCAAGAATTGAATAATAAAAATATAAATGATTATTCAGAAGTTTTTCTGGCTGATTTAGATACAGAAGGTAACCTATATGTAGATACATATGATGATCACATAAAAATACCTGTTGAGGTTAGTGATGATTAAATAATTTAGCTTAGTTATAATTAAGAGCTTAATGATAATTATTCTTTAATTTAGAAAGTAAAATTTAACATAGGAGGAAATTAAATTGAATAAGGTAATAGGTTATCTATTTCCTGTATTATTTTTAATAATATTTATCTTTATTATGAATTCATCAGATTTTATAAAAGATAATAATATAGATGATAATCTAGATTTATTAAATAAGCTGTTAGTTAATGAAAAATGGAATACAACAGATCAAATCTTAGAGAAAACAAAAAATTTGTGGCAAAAAAATGTTCGCTGGTTACAATTTAGTGTTGAGAGGAGTGAAATAAGAAAATTCAATACAGGCATTGCCCGTTTACAGGGTTCACTTATTGCCAGAGATAAATCAGAAGCATTAATAGAAATAAATAATATAAAACAGATATGGCAACATTTAGGTGATTAAATTGATGGGGTTTAATTATTTTGTTAAAACTGTTATTAATGGTTATATTATAATTAGAAAAATAATAATAGGAGGTATGGTAATGAGTATTAAAGGCTTTAAATTTACAGATTTGAAGCAAGAAGAACTACATAAAATAACTTCTCTAGAAACCGATTTGAATAGTAATAATAATGAAAGCATGATTCTATTGGCATTTGAAAGGGAAGAATAATTATTTCTATGACCCGGGGAAACTCGGGTTTATATATTTAATTGGTTACTTATGAAATACATTTTAAAAATATTTGCTATATTTAAAGGATATAATCATATTACCTTATATTTCTTAAAGGTGATATGCTAATATATATAGAATTGATTTATATATAGGAAATTTTAAAAACATATTATAAATTTTATATAGAAAAGGAAAAAAATATGAAAACATACATAACTATAATATTATTATTTTGTATTTTAATTTATCCACTCGCTCCATTCTTTACTACATCTGTTTCTGCCAGTGCAGTGGGAGAAAAAGGATTTACCAGGGAGAATGCTGTAAGACTTGCCCAGGGTATTGCTACTTTATATTTATTACATACTATAAATAAATTAATAGCTGGTAACAAAGATGAAGATATAAATGAGCAGGAAAGTATTGTTCAGAATAATAAATTTAGAGATAAAGTTATAGTTATAGATCCCGGACATGGTGGTTTTGATCCGGGTGCTGTAGGTCCCTCTGATTTAAAAGAAAAGGATGTTAACTTAAATATTGCTTTAAAGCTTTATGATATTTTAAAAAATGCAGGGAGCAATGTTTATTTGACAAGAGATAAGGATGTATTTGTACCTCTGGAAAAGCGTGCGGATATGGCTAATGAATTAGAGGCTGATATATTTATTAGTGTACATTGTAATGCAGAAAAAAGTGGCGTTGAAAGGGGTATAGAGACTTATGCACATTATAATACTTCCAGTGAAACATGGTCTTTAGCCTGGAATTTACAGAATAGTCTTGTAAGGCAGATGAAACTAAATGATCGGGGTCTAAAAGCAAATAATTTTCATGTCATTAGAAAAACGAAGGATATAAAATCTGTTTTACTGGAGATAGCTTATATATCAAATTACAAAGAAGAGGCATTATTGAGGGAAAACAAAAAAACAGAAGAAATAGCACAGGCAATTTATCAAGGGATTTTAGATTATTATTCTTCTT